>NZ_JAZAQH010000002.1:0-156259 GCF_036227845.1 Priestia sp. LL-8
AAATAGTGTTGGATTTCACTATAAGGCCCTTGCGATGCAAGCTCAATTGATCTCTTGAAATCAGTAAGAAATGGAACATCTATAAGTGCCAACATTATATCTTTATGTAATGCAGCTGACGCGAGAGCAAGAGCCCCTCCTTGACTACTTCCTCCTAATAATATAGCCTTTGTGTTTGATAATTCTCGAGCTACTTCAATACTTCGATAGCAATCCATGTATACATAACTATAATAGTAGGTATCTGGGTTTTTAATTCCAAGTGTAGTCCATCCTGAAGGCCCTCCGTTTTGATATACATTATGATCTGGGGATTTCGTAGTTTGTCCACGTGTTTCTACTAACAAAACAGGAATTCCCTGAATGGTATAATGAAACGCATGATGTGGCTGAAGCATTCCCCAATTATATCCCTCAAAAATGACTGCTGTCGGCGCATTAGAATTTGTCTCAGTAGGCTTTATATACGTACTATGAATACGAGAATTACGAAATCCTTCAAAATAAACATCGTAAACTTCTACTCCAGGCAAGCAATATGAACGAGATTCGTGAGAAATATGTAAAGACTGTCCCTTACTTTCTTCAATGCGTTGTTCCCAGAACTCATTAAAGTCTTTCTTTTTCGTTTGTTTAGGTTGATAACTTTGCAATTCCTCAAGAGATAAACCAAATACATTCATTATAGAGCCTCCATTATGTTGTTTCTGACAATATTAATTTCTTTAAGAAACATCAGCTGTGGCACATACTTTGCTAGAGCTATATCTTCTTTTATCCCTATCGGAGTCCATCCAATAGGGACAAAATATCTTAAATTACTTACTATCCGTCATATAAGTGAAACTATCCAAAGCTTTGACTTTTCTTAGTCGGCTGCATCTCTATGAGTATTAATTGTAAGCTGAACTTTTGACTTTTTTATAAGTCTATCCAGGAAAGGTAGCTTATCTTACTCCAAGGTTATTGCTTATTGTATTTTACGCTTAACTTGATTTATCGACGTAAATTGGAACGAATAAACTGACAACAAAAGCACTAATTTTATATAAAAAAATTTGAAATAGGCATACGTCTTAAAATGTATTTTTCGGTTCCAGTTTCGCAAATAAATTTGTTCCGTTCTGTTTTCGCAGATAAGATAAACATAGCAATTAGTCCTTACATAATATTTTTTTCACTAACTTCTTTATCCTCATTGTTCATTTCTTCCAAGAAAACGTCTAGTAAATAGAGCGCTGAAACTTCATTTATAGAGCTACTATATCCCTCTATGTCATCTACTGTAGGTATGAGTAATTTTATATCCGATACATGAGATAGTGGTGAATCCGATTCACTTGTAATACTTATTGTCGTAGCTCCATTTCCTTTAGCTTTTTTCATTACATCTAAAACCTCAGTTGCATAACCTGATGTACTTATACAAATAACGACTGTATTAGAACCTATTAATGGAATTGAAGCTTCTATTTCGTAGGCATTAGAAAAAGAGTCAGCTTCTATGCCAGACTTCATTAGCTTATACTTTAATTGCTTTGCTACAAGTGACATTTCGCCTGTACCATAAAGATATACTTTTTTAGCAACTGAGAGCTTATGCTTTGATTTTTGAATGTCTTTTAATTGATATAAGGTATCAAATTTCTTGAACAAGCTTGTATAACTCTGTTTTACTTTAGTTAAACTAGTTACATCTCCCTGGTCATATAACCGATTACTAACACTTGCTTCCTGTGCCATTAAGCGTAATTTATTATAAGATCCAAATTCGAGTTTTTGACAAAAACGTGTGATAGTTGCTTCTGATACATCAATTTGACGTGACATTTCGGAGATTGTCTTATTAGGTACACTCTCCAAATTCGAAATTATATATTTAGCAACCATTTGCTCCCTTTTGGTTAGTTTATGAGTATTGGAACCAATAATTGTTACGATACTTTTTAACGGTTGTAGAGTTTCTTGCAGTAAAAAGTGACGAAGTGCTCCAATCATTCCGGCGTTATTGAGATTTTGTGCAATTTCAATTTTCACTTTATTAAGTACTGTAGGCATTACATCTTCTTTCAACTGTTCTAAAATCAGAGGGTATAAATAGTCTTTCTGTGCTGTAATTCCCCCTCCAATAATTATCATCTCTGGATTCATCATATAGGCAATTGTGGCAATACCTTTAGATAAGTAATAGACAAGACGTTTGATTTCTTCTATGCACACTTCATCTTTTTGGCGGGCCATATCAAAAATTAGCTTCCCGTTTAACTCATCTGCAGAAATTCCCTTAAGCTTGGCAACATTTTCAACTAGTATTCTCGTGGATGCTAATTCCTGAAATTGACTTCCTTCAATAGGGATATAGCCAATTTCTCCCCCACTGAAACTGTGGCCTGTATGTAACTTATTGTCTAAAATATAACTGCCCCCTATGCCAGTACCAATAGTTAAACAAAATAAACTTTTAGCATCTCTCCCTGTGCCAATCCATGACTCAGCCAGTCCTGCACAGTTCACATCATTTTCTACTTCCACAGGTAATTTAAAATGAGTTTCCAATTCTTTTTTTAATGGTGTACCTGTATACTGAGGGATAAGAGGGGAAGCATATAAAATTTCTCCTTTATTCGAATCCACTTGCCCTGCTGTACTAATACAAATACCACTGACTTTATGTTTAATACATAACTCTCTTCCAAAAACCTTAATTTTATCAATTATTGCTGCGCCACCTAAATGAGCTTCAGTGGGACATTCATATTTTTCAATAAACGTTCCTTCTTCGGTTAATATGCCGTATTTAAGTAAAGTACCTCCGATATCAAACGCTAAAAATTTTCTCATTGGTTAACATCACCTTCATTTCTTAGGTATGAACATTTGTTGGTCGTTTGGCCATTTTCTTCTTACTCGAAGGGTCTTAATTTGTTTAGGCTTAAAAGAAATTGTTACTTGCGTAGAAGGACTATATTTAGCTTTTATAGATCTTCTAAAATCAATTTCCTCTAAGCCTGCAATTTCAAATCCAAAATTCAGGACAGTACTTTGTTCCTCGAGTGTTGGGTTAAACATACGAATATCAAATGAATCCTCTTCTTTTTGAATAAAGGAGGAAAATGCAATAACTTCTGAAGTTTGATAAAACAAACTCTTCTCATCTTTCAATAAATAAGACTGTTGTGTTAAGATACGCTGACGCATTGCCTTTGCATTATTTAATGAATGATGATCTTTTCCTAATACCAATCCGTATTCAAATTCGTACGTTCCTAAACATTGTGCCTCTGGGGTTGCAAGACCAGGGCCTGCTCCATTTCCACGGGTACGTAGATCTCTTCTTGAGAGCCAACCAACGCTCCGAATCATGGTTAAATAAATATAATCTCTCCCTTTATAGGAGTCGACTTCGTATTCTTGCAGTCCTCGATGTACAATTTGATGCTCATTAACCATTACACTAGAATAAGTAGGGTATTGATTCATTACTGCCTCTTGATTTTTTAAAACATCTAATTTTTTTTCACGAAGAGTTGAACGTTTTACTAAATCAAAAGCTGTATCGCCATAACTTTCCTCTGCCCGGTTTGTAGCAAATCCTATCCTTAGCTTCTGATCTTTTGAATGATTCTCAACTGTTGTTTTAAATGAAATTAACCTCTTACCTCTATGAAGCGTAATAACTACAACAATTTTATTAACTACATAATTAGAGCTTGCGCCATTACGAGATTTATTTAAGGAAGCAGGGAGTTTCATTTTATATATGAGCTTCATAGATTCAAAAGTTTTAGCTCTAACCACATCACATACATCTATTAACACAGCTTCACTAATTTGATCGTACAAAGGAGGAGAATAGTTATAAGTATCTCCTGCATCCAAAGAGGAAATGATTTGATGTTGATGTTTATGTAGAATGTTATTTTGGATATCTCTAATAGTGAGGCCTTCCTCTTTACATTCTACTTCATAAAATTCATTTTTAATTTTTTTCTCATCTTCTTTTTGAATCAAGATAGGTTCCTCTTTTACTCGTTCAATACGGATTCGCTTTGTTTCGACTCCTCCAAAATTAATATTAAAAGACACATCGTACACAACGTATTCTCCATAATGAGGTTCCTTTAGAATATGACGTAAAAATTCTTCTCTCTTTTGACGATTTATACAATCAAAGACTATCTCTTTATCTTCATGGAAAAGCTTAATGCTTCCTAGATCTAGCGAAGCTGGAACAAAAATTTGTGTTGTGACCGGATATATATCTGCAATAGGAGTATTATTGACAATATAAAGATAGGCATTATCTTCATGATTATTTAAGTATTCGAATGGATACTCATCATTTAATGTATCGGTTGCAAATTGCTTAATGGCACTCAGTACTTTTTGTGTTCTGGTTTCCATTTCTTGGTGAACTTCATCTATACTGCATCCACAAATACTATCATGAGGTTGGTTTTGTAAAATAAGTTTCCAAACATACTCAATAAATTGTTCTGAGTTTGTCTTTCCGTTGGTCCAAGCGTTTAATGCTTCCATTGTACCTATTGCTTCATCTTCACACTGTTGATTTTGTCTTTTTAAATAAGTACGGGTTGAATAAACACCAGGTAAAATAAAGATTTTAGAAGGATCTCTCTGTTCCCCTATAATTGTTTCTGTTGCTTCTAACCCTTGGAATGCACGAACATAGTCAGATAGTAGAGATTGTTTAAACTTTATAGAAGGGAATGTATAATTAAGCTGTTTAATTCTTTCCTTTATATCGTCACACGTATAGGTATGATCAGCACCGTTCATCAGTAATGCCTTCCCATGTACTAAATAAGGCGCATTCCCCTGTAAATAAGATTTGGTTTTGTCTTTATAGTCACTATGTTTTAAAAATGTTTGGTAATATCCTTCAAAAAGGGGGAGAACAAATGTAAACACCCGGCTGCCATCTGCTCCTTGCCAAGTATTTTCAAAAGTCTTAGAAACAGCTCCCCTCCATACGATAGCAGAGTCAATATGATAACCTTGAAAGATTTGAGGCATTTGGCTATTATGCCCAAATGTGTCTGGTAAGTAGCCAATATGGTTATTAGAATAATAAGACTCTGCCTTACCAATGCCTAATTCTAGATTCTTTAAAATAGATTCCCCTGAGACAAGAAATTCATCAGCTAATAGATACCAAGGACCAACCTGAATCTTGCCTTCTTTAATAAACGAAACAAGATGATTATATTCTTCTTTACTAACAACTTCACGATAATCATCTAATACAATTGTTTGTCCATCTAAAAAGAAGTTTTCAATTCTTCCAGTCTCAAGTAAATCTTGAATGTAACGTAGCCCGTTACGCAATTTGTAGCGAAATTCTTCAAATGTTTCATACCACTCTCGATCCCAATGAGTATGATTTAGAATGTGAACTTCTTTTATGTTGTCCATTTAATTACCCTCCACGAGAGAAAGTTCTTCCTTTAATCGGCTACCGTCGATTTGATTGAGTGCGATACGATGTTGTACAGAATAAGCACATGCGATTCCGGCTGCATACCCCATATCTCTAACAGTAGGCTGAATTCTAAGTGATGCTTGCATTAAAAAAGTGCTTGAAATATGACGCCCTACCGCAATTAAATTACTTATTTCGTTCGTAATTAATGATCTATACGGTATTTCATAGTATTCGCCGCGCGAAAATCGTACATTTTGTTCATCTTGGTTGTTAACACTATGAACATCAATATACCAATCCCCTCTTGCAATTCCATCATAAAACCGAGATCGATTAAGATAGTCATGTTCGGTAAGTACGTACTTCCCTAAAATGCGGTACGATTCACGAATACCCAACTGTGAAGCTTCTTTTAACAAGTAAGCATTTTGAAACCCTGGAATATATTTTGGTAGGAAAGCAGAAAGCCTACGAATCATTTTTCGCCCTTCTGTAACTGCCTTAGAACGAAGAATAGGATCAGTCGTTTTTTCTATATATGGAATATGAGGACAGTTAAACGACATTACTCCTGGCTTTCCTGGCTGAGTAAATGCCTGAAAATAGCGCAAGTCTTCTTTTTTTAAATCTCCGTTTTCTAATCCTTTTTGAAAAAAAGTCTCGAGGATATGTCCTTTTCCTGGAACCATAACAATTTCAAAAAAATTAGGGTTTTTGATTTTACAAAATGTTTCACTTTGGGAGAGAATAAATTCTCTTAAGCCTAAAATATCAATGCCACCCATTTCGAAGCGAAAGGATATTTGCTGATTTTGCCCAAAATAATTTCCTGATTCTACTTGTACACCTGCTGTTCTTGATAGCAATGCATCTCCAGTTGCATCTACAAACGTTTTGCCTCGTACAGCAGATAATCCGTTACAAGTATTAACGATGATATATGTAATAGAATCTTCTTGCTTTATGCAATCTATATAATTAGCATCGTATAAAATATGTCCTCCACGTTCTACAACTAATTTTTCTAAAACGTAGCTTAAGGTCTCTGTATTAAACCAACTACACGCTGTAGTTCCATCATTTGTTTCTACTTGTTCCCTATTTAATTGTTCAACAATTAATTGATTTATGTCAGATCCTTGAATATGAGTAGGCATCATTGGAGAAACAAGGGCATTTGTTTGGGTTCCTCCTAGAGAAATGCTCTTCTCAACTATGAGCGTTTTAATCCCTTTTTTTAAAGCAGCGATTGCAGTTACTGCACCACCCGTCCCTCCTCCCACTATTACACAATCAACCTCGTGAATGATTGGAATACTCCGACCAAAAAAAGAAATACTATTCAATCTGTATTCACCTCTTTAATGTTTAATTATTTAGAAAAACATAAAGACTATTTTCTTCTATTATCCTTTAACTGCTCCATCAGTTGCTCCAGAAATAAAATACTTTTGCAACCAAATGAAAATCAATAGAGTTGGAATAGTTGTTAGTATAGATGCTGCGCTAATTAATTTTAGATTTGAACCATCAAAGTTCTGAGATAGTTGAGCTAATCCAATTGATAGTGTATACATATTGCTTTCGGTTGTGTTTAATAGAGGCCATAAATAATCGCCCCATGTGCCCATGAAAGTAAAGATAGCAAGCGTAACAAGAGTAGGTTTTACAAGTGGCAAGGCTACCATATACCAGACCTTAAATTTATTAGCCCCATCGAGATATGCTGATTCTTCGAGCTCTTTGGGAATACGTAGGTAGGCTTGACGCATTAGAAAAATACCGAATGCTGTGGATACTTGCATAATAATTAATCCAATATGAGTATTTTGCAGCCCTAGCTGACCTGATAGCTGGAATAATGGAGCCATATACAATTGAAAAGGCACCATCATAGTTGAAATAATAAGTGCCAACACTACACTTCTCCCTTTAAAATCCATACGAGCAAGAGGATAAGCAGCTAAACTGCAAAATAAAAGATTTATTGGGATTGCAATAGCTGTCACAATAATGGTATTAAGGAAATAAGTACCTAAGTTAGCTTTCTTAAAAGCTGTGAAGAAATTAGCTAAAGTTGGATCCGTCGGGAGTAGGCCATCGTAGATACCTTGGCCAGATGATTTTAGTGACATAAACAAAGTAATTAGGAACGGACCCAGGGTCAGTACAGTAATAAGAAACATAAGAGCGTAATTCCATATGTTTTTACTGTTTTTTTTCATTATGTAATCCTCCTATCTATTAAGCTCTTAGATCATCTTCATTCTTGCTTGTCATTTTCATTTGAAGTAAGGATGCTCCTATCGAAAGAATAAGCAAAATTAAACCTGCCGCCGAAGCAATACTTACATCTAAGTCCATAAATTTATTATAAATGTACATGACGAGTGTTGTTGTAGCGCCTGACGGACCTCCTCCTGTAGTTAATGCAATCTCTTCAAAAACTTTCATACCTGCAATAATAGTCATTACAGAAACGAGGGTTACAGAAGGCGCCAACATCGGAAAAGTAATACTTTTAAATTTTTGAAAAGTCGAAGCTCCATCAATACTGGCAGACTCATAAACATCTTTAGGAATAGATTGAAGTCCTGCCAAATAAATAATCATGTAATATCCCAAACCTTTCCATACTGTGATCATCGCTACCCCTATTAAAGCTGTGGATGATTGGACAAGTAAGTTGGTTGGAGAATCAAATAGACCTATTTTGACTAAAAGAGCTGAAATTATCCCATTTTGTGAGTAGAGCATTTTCCAGATTAATGCTGCAACAACCATAGGAGTAATTACAGGTAAATAATAAAGAATTCGGAAGGTAGCTACACCCTTAATCTTTTGATTTACTAATACAGCTAAAATCATTGGTAAAAACACATTTAATGGCAAAACAATCAATAAGAAGAGAATAGTATTAAGCAAAGATATCCAGAAATCTTTGTCTTTAAAAATTTCTTTGAAATTTTCTATTCCTACGAATTCACCACTGTCTGCTATAATTTTATAGTCAAGGAAACTCCACTTAAATGCCTCTAAAATAGGGATAATGAGAAATACACCTAGAATAACAATAGATGGCAATAAAAATAACCATGGAGTAAAATATTTTGCATTTAATCTACGTTTTTCTTTTTGAATAGTTTTTGCTTTCACTTGGGCTAGCGCAACCGGTTCTTTATTCAAACTAGTCACTCCTTTCAAAAAAATGAAAGAATAGCCTTTTAAAAAGCTACTCTTCCTTATTATTAGAACGTTACTTTTTCACCGGACTTATTGAATGCTTTATTCCATTCTAAAGCTAATTGTTTTAAAGCTTGCTCTGGTGTTAGTTTTCCCTGTAAGTTTTTCACAAAAATATTTTTAGTGGATTCACGTAGCTCCGCGCTATTTTCAGTCGGAGGAATTAAAACTTGAGCACGTTCTAAGGAATTTGATGCTTGCAGCATTCCTAGGGACTTTGGTGAATCTCCCGGGTTTTTAAAGTAATCATCTCTCAGTGATTCTTTTGTAGCCGGCAATACTGTACCCGCAGTTTTAGAAAATTCTAATTGATTTTCAGCATTTGTCACAAATTCAGCAAGTGCCACGGCTGCTTCTTTATTTTTGGTTTTAGCTGGGACAGCAAAATTCATTACAGCAACGTTGACAGGTGCATTTTTTTCTTCTAATGGCTGAGCTGCCTTAGAGACTTTGTATATATCGGGAGCACCCGATTCTATTGGTCCTAAGAATGTTACCCCACCTTCTAAAAATGCTGTATTTCCTGTCATATATAACTCTTGACCAGTCTTTAGTGATCCTTCCGCAGTCTCCTGAGGAATCATACCTTCTTTATACATTTTTTGATTAAGCTTAAAATAATTTAGAATATCTTTGTTCTTTGCAAACACTGCCTTGCCTTCTTTTACAATAGGCTTTCCATTTGATAAAGAAACCATTTTTTCCATAATAGTATTTCCATCATTAATTACTGGATAATAAGAGGGTTTGCCTGTTGCCTTAGTGATAGCTTTGGCCGTATTATAAATTTCTTGAGGACTTGTAGGTATTTTTTCAATGTTAGCTTCTTGGAATTTCTTACTGTTATACCAAGAAATAGTTGTGGTTAAATACCAAGGCAGTGCATATAACTTATCCTCATACACACCAGATTCATAAGGACCTTTTAAAAATGATTTCTTCGTTTTGTCACTAACCATATCCGTTAAGTCCAATAACCCTCCTTGTGCAGCTATATTAGACATGTAATGTGGATTTAAATTGACTACATCTGGTACGTTACTTCCCGTTAGGGAAGTTAGAACTTTTTGTTCCATTTCATTTTGGGGGATATCTTCAATAACTACATCTACATCTGGATGAAGCTTTTCAAACCTCTTCTCTAGCTTATTAAAATATGTATCAAAAGGTTCTCCTGATAAAGATGCTGTCCAAAGTGTTACTTTTCCTGAGATATCAGCTGATCCCGAGGTTTTTGAACTACTTTCTTTTCCGTTTCCACACGCCATAAGACTTACTGAAAGAACAGCTGCTAGTGTACCCACCACTAGCTTTTTTTTATTTTTTTTCACCAACAATTCCCCCTATAAAATATTTTAGAAAGCGTTTTCTTGTTTTTATATTACAAGCACTTTTCATTAAATTCAACAAATTTTTAAAATAATTTTTATATTTTATTATTTTTTGAAAATTAATTTCTTTTTTAGATATAAAACATATGGTACAGGTTTCTATCTTTCTAAAAAAAGAAAACAGGTCTTTACTTAGACCTGTTTTCAATCGATTATTTTTGTTTAGTTAAGGCGTAGTTCACCCAGTCATTTGCTTCTTGTAGATGTTCTTTCATTCTGTTAGCTACGTCATTATTTAACTTATTCTGTTTAGCACTTATATCAATTTGTTCAAGTAATAACTCAAAGTCCTTGTTACTTTCACTTGGTTTTTTCTGAATAGTTCTTCTCAACTTCTTCACAATCTTTTGTAGTTCTTTTCCTTTTTTCTTTTCAACAGCACCTTGTCTTATATAATCAGGAATTAGTTTATTCTCCATTTCTTTTAGTACATTTTCCGTTGCTAGAAGAGGTTCTTCTCCAGGGTTCACGGCTCTATTCCGCCACGGCCCTTTTCCAAGAGCATCCACTGCAGGGGCACTTGCTTGGCCAAATGCAAACATATTAACACCAGACGTTCCATGTTTTGCAGATGCTACATCATTTACGTTTGCCATTTCATCTAAGTGATGGTAGAAAGAATAAATGCCTGTATAATACATGCTTCCCTTTGGCATTAATTTTTTACTATCTTGAACTGTCTTTTGAATACTATTAAAATCATGCCCGTATGCCTGTGGAATAACACCATCAATATCTTCTTTCCAATCACTAATTAGACCTGCTTCCGGCCCAGGCTCAGGTGTTGCTGTCATCATAAATTTTGGGTTCAATTCTTTAGATTGAGCGTGAAGTTGATCTACAAAATCATTTTCCCTTTTACGAAGCCAAACTTCCCACCTTTCCCATTCTTGTGGATCATCTGCAGGTTTAATATCGTACGGATCAATCTTAAATTGTTTTTTGTAAGCCGATCGGATGTTTTCGCTAAATCCATAGCTTTCTTCAAACTTATGGTGTGGATAACGCATGTAATCAATATTTAATCCTTTTATATTATAGTTAGCCTGCATCTCTTTATAGATAGCTAATAAAAAAGTTTGAACATCTGGCTGTGCAATATCCATCCAATAATATTTGCTTAATGAATCAGGCATTACTTTGTTTGATGAATTTTGACGCTGTACAGCTGCCCATTCTGGATATTTTTTAAATTGTGAAGGCATTCCTAAACTACTTTCACCAACCATAAATCCATCTGTCCAAGCTTGAATACTAAGTCCTCTTTTTTTACCTTCTTGTACATAGGCTTGTAACAAATCTTTTCCGTATTTTTCATAGTTAGCATTTTTGAAATTTGGATGTTGTTCAGGTAACCCATATTTTTTCATTATTTTGCTTGGATAAATAGTATATCCATGAAAAGTTGTTTCAAGATAAACCGAATTAAAGCCTGCTTTTTGCATTCGATCTAATACCTGTCTAACACCTGCAAGTGTTGTCTCCTCAGGTCGATACCATATAGCACGCTGTTCAGCTAGGTTTGAAGGTATTGAATAATAATAAGCATCGTATGCTGCTTGAGTTGCCTGACGGGTCACATCAAGAGCTTTTACAGGATCACTTTCTTTTAAGACTTTTACTTGTTCTAATAAATTTTCAGCTTTCAAAAGAAAATCTTGTGCTTTACTCATCTCAACATCTAAATATTCTTTTTGTGCTTTCTCTATCGATTCTTTTGCTTGGTTAATAGCTTGTTTACTTTGAAAGGCAAAACTTTCAACATCTTGAGTAATTTTCACCACACCACTACTCCCAACAGTAACCTTGGCTCCGATAATAGAGTTAGATGAAAGCCATGAAGCAGCTACACCATGCCCACTTACAACAAATCCATTTTTGGGAATTTTAGATCCTCCTCCTCCCACTTTTGTAACGAATCCATCCTCTACTGTAATTTCATATCCATAGGAATTAGTTTTGGTGGTGTCTCCAAAAGTTGGAGTATATACAATTAATTGATCAGGACCGCGAAATCCATCAAAAGGAGCTCCATCTGGATTAGATTCTTTCGTAGGGTTAATAGCTTGAGCTACCATTTCTTCTCTAATCTCAACAGGTTCCATTAATTTTACAGTTTCGTCTTTCTCTAACTGTGACAAGAATCCTTGGATAGTATCAGTACTCTGACTGCCTGTGGAAAGCACAAGACCTTCTTCAGGAATAGGACTATCTCCATCTGCTTTTTCTAGCACCTTATATGTATTAAGTCCTATCTTTTCTAAGATGACCTCTTTGCTTCCTTTTTTTGTTTCGGTATAATAACTGAATTTATCATTGAATAGAACTAGTTTATTGTTATTGTCCTGTTGGTTTACAGCGTTAACAGCAAGCTTTTCTCCAGATTCGTCTTCAATAGTTAATGCTTTAACAATTTCGTTACTACTTTCTGCCTTTGCACTGTCAGCTATTGTTATAGATGAGATTATCAATGTAGATGCTAAGATAGATCCTCCAATTTTTTTATACATAGCTTCTGCTCCCTTTTTATTATTTAGCGCCCTTTTAATCTAATCTTGTATAAAGAATCCCAACATAAAGAATGCGCTTTCAAAAAATACTATAAACGTATCCGGAGTTTTTAACAACTTATTTTGAAAATAATTTTAAAAATTAAAACTATTATGAAATTATTTTTAAAAAATAATAATACAGTCAATTTAGATGATTTCTTCTCCTCTTTTTAGGATTTCTGTTCGTTTATTAAGTTGCTTTCTCAACCTTTATTGCGCATAAATTGGTTACATAACCTAAAAAAAGATAACCTCACGTCATCAGTGATACTATTATCAAATAAACATTTTCTGATTAACTGTATATTGGGTGATAAAAACCGATACTTTTTGCTAACATACTCTATGGAAAGGTTGATTTTAAGCACAGCGAAGAAAAGAATACAAAAAAGCACTTTCTGTACACCTTTTTTAATTTAAAAATAAGTTCAACTAGGTGAAATTAATTGTTGATATATGTAAGTTTTTGCTGATAAATAAGTTCAACTTAAAGATTGAACATTTCCCCTTTTTCATGTATAATGAGTTCAACAGAAGTTCAACTTAAAAATGAGGTGTATAGAGATGAAAATTTCACGTTTTAATAAGGACTGTGGGAACTCAGTCGATATGAATATTATTGATGGATACCTATTTGACTTTCCAACTAACGTAGTAGAACTCCAAAAAGAAGCTGCTGATTCATTCTTTACTGATGCCGTAACAGCACCAGAAGAATTTAAGAAGCGTATCTTACTATCTACGAAAATCGGTGACGAAGAAAAAGAACGTTATTTCTTAGTGGGTGACATTGCAGCAAGCCAACAACTTGCAAACAATCACATTAATCGTTTACATAACAAAATTACAAGCCATATTCCTTATGTGACATTTTTGGCTGCCATTGCATACTACCATGCGTTGCATGCAAAAGATCAGAAAGATAATAACATTGAAATTGACTATTTTTCTACGATGTTACCAATTTGGTTACTGAAAAAAGAAAATACGTTTGGCGAAGCGCAAAAAGCCATGGCTACTCGCTTCCTAGGTGACCATACGTTCCGTATTCATACTCCAGGGTTTGAAAAAGAATTAAAAGTAGCTGTGGACGAAAGTGCTTGCCTGAAAGAAGGAGAAATCGCGCGCTTTGCGTTGAAGAAGGACCTAACACTTCAAGACCGTGAAGATGCCAATGAATATGTGGAATGTGAAACCGTGATGGTTGATATCGGTGGTGGCTCGATTGATGTAGTCATTTTACCGGAAGGATTAAAGGCTGCGAATAGCCGTGAATCATTCCAAAGTATCGAGGGTATTCCCTATTTAGCTCATATTGATAAGTTACGTAAAGAGAAGTTCCCAGAGTTGTTTACCGATTTACGTGCTTTTGACCAATTTATTTTAGATAACTATGGTAAACAAAAATTCGAGTTAAAAAATGAAAACACAGGTACAGCTATTGATTTAACAGCTCAAATTAAATCTTCTTTAAAAGAGTACGTGGAAATTTTACTAGCGAAGTTAAATGATGTAGCCCCACCACCGGCAAATAAAATCCGTAAATACGTATATAGTGGTGGTGTCGCTCCAACACTAGAAGTAGCAATTATGACAAGCATGAGTGAAAAGATTGGCGAAGAACGTACAGAGAAATATCATAAAGTACCAGAAGATAGCCGTCACTTAAACTTATTTGGCCTAGAAATCCGAAGCATCGGTTACCTTCAAAAGAAACAAGCTGAGAAGAAAGCCGTTAAATCCTAACAGCGTAGGTGATAACCATGTCAGAGCGTCAAAACGCCTTTACGATTAAGACCAACCAATTGAGTGATGAAGTCTATGACGTACTTGCAAAATATGCGAAGTCTCGAAAATTAGGGGACTATATTTCATCTTTAATTGTTCGTGACCTTCATCCTGCATCTACCAACCAAGTAGAATCAGCACATAGAACAGAAGAGCTTCTCGAACATATCAATTCAGAACTACAGGAATTAAAGCAATTAGCTAAAGCTAATGGTTTTGTAGTCAAGCAAGACCAGTTAGAAGACAAGCCTTCAGAAAGTCAAACCTTAAAAGAAGGTAAGATTGCAGATTTAGAGCAGGTATCTGGTTCTTTAGACGACGATGATTTGGAAGAGTATAGCGATTTTTAAAATACTGAGCCACTAGGTATCCTAGTGGCTTTTTTGCTTTACATGGTTTATTGATTTTTAATGTATTTCTATATGGATAAAGAACCTGATCGGACTAAAAGAATAATGGTAAAGAGGATTTTATTTATGAGCAATAGCAATCAGCACGAGTACTTCTATTTATTCTAAATCCCCTTCTTACTTCTTTGTCTGAAGAACATTAATAATTAGGTGTGACAGATACTGTATTGATGATAAAATTACTCTTAAAGTGTTAGATAGAAGGAATCGATACAGTCATGGTATACTAATAACAAACATGGAAATGATGGAGGGTATTATGACAAAACGTTTAGATTTGCGTGTCGACTTTGCATTTAAATCACTATTTGGCACACATGGAAATGAATCTATTTTAGCTGCTTTTTTGAACGCAGCACTCCGTTTTCCAGATGATAAAAAAATTCAGACGGTGCAGTTATTAGATCCGCATTTTAATAAAGAAAACCAAGAAGATAAACGCTCTATTTTAGATGTGCACGCACAGTTAGAGGATGGAAGCCGAGTTAATATTGAAATTCAGCTTAATAACAAACATGACATGGAAAAACGAACACTCTATTACTGGTCTAAAATGTACAGTAGTCAAATGAAAGAAGGAATGGACTACGGAGAGCTTTGTAAAACGATTACCATTAACATTGTGAACTTCCGTTATTTATCTCATATTCATGATTATCACTCCACTTTTCAGTTATATGAGCGAGAGCAGAAATTACTCTTGACGGATATGCTGGAAATTCATTTTATGGAGCTACCTAAGTTATTAATAAAATGGCGTAACAGAGAGGTAGATCCACGGGAAGATCAACTTGTGAGATGGTTATTATTACTTGAAGCATCCGAAGATGAAGAAATCACTCAGGTATTGGAGGAGATTGCGATGCAAGAAGATCAAGTATTAAAGAAAGCGATGGATGAGTGGGAACGTGTTAGCCAAGATCCGGAAGTGCTATTAGCATATGAAGCACGAAGAAAAGCACTACTAGATGAAAAATCAGCGTTAAAACGAGCTGAGAAACTTGGGGAAGAAAAAGGAAAACAAATAGGTGAAGAAATAGGCGAAAAGAAAGGTATCATAAAGGTGGCCTTAAGTATGATTCAAAAGGGTTTAGATACCCAAACAATCGCTGAATTTACAAACCTTACACCAGAAGAAATTGATAAATTACGTCACCAATAATCATAATTAAAAAAGGGACTGCCTAACAAATTAATTTGTTAGGCAGTCCCTTTTTTAATTTCCTCATTATCAGCACATCTAATTTGAAGTTTATTGTAATTGAGTTAGCTTATATTTATTTTATCTTTATTATGCAGCGTACTATAGTAGGAAAATATAAGTGTTCTATTTTTTATTAAACTGAAGACCTTTTCTTATATATCCCCTTTTAAGTTGCACTAGCATTTTTCTTTTTTTTCACAGGTAATCCGTACTTATTAGAGTTTTCTTTTATTTTTTTTGCGATTTCTTGTGCTTCTTCTTTCGTCATTTTCATACAAAAGACTCCTCTCATGTTCTACTATTATAAGTTTTTTCCACTATCTCAAAAAAATATACATGCTCCTCCCTCCCCTGCCATATACATGTTTTAGGTATGTACAAAAAGTCATTGTCCTAGAGATAATTTTAGATTTTAGGAGTGATTATGTGAGAATAGAAGAGAAGAAAAGAAAAATTCGAAGTGACAAAAAACGGGATGTAAAACCATCTCTTCCAATTGATCTTAAAGAATGTGTTTATCGATTGTCTTACATTACAAATACACCGGTAAAAAATGTAGTTGAATCAATTTGTATATCAGGGCTTGCTTCTTCAAAGGTAATGGATTACCTATCAAATTATTTTAGAAGAGGATTTAGCTTTGGTAGCACTGTGTATATGGGGGATATGTCCAAAGAGCCAATTAGACACCTATACAAAAATATTGAGAAAGAGCGTGTCTCTACGCGTTTAAAAGATGGACATGGAGAAACATATGATATTTTGAAACGCTTAGCTTATGCTTTAGATTGCTCTCCTGCATTAGCAGCATCTTTTTTAATTGAAGCGAGCATAAGGAATTCTGATTTTGTTGATGACTACATGACTCGGCATTTAGAAGACGAATTGGATCAGGGAAGAATAAAAGAGTTAAAAGAGGTGTTAAAATTTATTAATAAAAATAACCCTTATAAGGAAGAGTACAGTTTACACAATTTAATTTCTTATATTATGGATGAATTAAAGGTAGGAGCAACTAGCTTAGGGTCTTCTGTCCAAAACTGGTTAGAAAGTATCCAGCATAAAAAATAGCTCGACCTAACAAACCTTTGAATTTACGATTCAAAGGTTTGTTGCTTATCTTTTATTTCGTTAAATAAAATTTTTGCGCCTAACAGACTTAAAACCATGTTATTTGCATATCTGCGGTTTTGAGGCGTTATCTCGCCTGTAATCACACATTTGTTATATTCTTCGTATTTTTTTATTTCTATATGATCATCTTCCAATAAGATTTCTACTGAATCGCCTTTAGCTATATTCATTCCTTTTCTTAGTTCAATGGGAAGCACTATACGTCCCAAGGCATCTATCTTTCTTAATGTACTTAGTCCCTTCATCCTAACTCTCCTTTTATATGTTCATAAGTGTAACTTCGATATTATACTATAAATGTATAAATTAACCAATGCAATTCTTATAAACTAAGCTTTTGGAGACAAGGATTAGAACTTTTTCTTAGATTGCTCTTGTACGTAAGTACACGTACGCGCATGTTCACGTGAAAAGAAATGATCTTGTTTATGATAAACTTTCACTCCACAAGAGGGGCAAGCAAAGAAACCCACTTTAGGACCTTGAGTCACTTCGTGTGCATAAAACTCACCAGCTGTTTCAAACATCACTACATGGTTCGCTTTCTCAACCTTAGCTCTCATACAAGCATCTCCCACCTTATTTTGAGTTTAATTCCATAATAAGGGTTAATAGTGTAAATTGTAAAAGAAAATGTATAGATAGATACCTATTACGGAAAAAAACAGCATTTTTATGCCAATTATCCATAGACATACAGATCTAGTTACACATGCGTTATATCTGACGTATAGCTTTTATACATAAGCTGATAAGAAGACGAATTACCATTTTTAAACTATAATAGTAATAGGTTTTTATTACTACGAATATGTAAAATTTACATGATATATACCATAGCTTTATTTAGCTGACAGCTTAAGTAGATAATGAACAACTAATGGTTACTTTAATAAGGTTGGATGATTGACAATGAAAGATTTTGAACATAAAGAATTACTGAATAATGTAATACTAAAATATAAGGGGCAACTTATTAAAATTGCCTTATCCTATGTAAAAGATATTTACGCAGCAGAAGATATCGTTCAGAAAGTATGGATAAAGTATTACGTTCGATTAATGGAAAGAGGAGCAAACAGTGAACAGTCTACCTATGCTTGGTTATATCGTGTGACTGTTAATCAAAGTCTTGATTTTCTCAGAAGATACTACAATCGAAATGTAATGTGTATGGATAAGATAGAGATACTGGCACACGTACAACTAGACTCTCTGCGCTACTATGAAGAAGGTGAGCTAGGTGTATGGGATAAAGAAGAGATATATCAATGGGTACACTCTTTACCTCTTAAATATAGTAAAGTAATTATGTATTTTTATTTTGATGATTTATCCTACAATGAAATAGCAACTCGATTACATATTCCTCTATCGACAGTTAAATCTAGAATATATCAAGCGAAAATATTAATGAGAAAAATCCATAAATAAAGAATGTATACGAATTTGTGAGACAGTTAAATATCCTCCTTTTTTACTCTTTGTTTAACTACATATAATCCTCTTGTTTAAAAGATACGGTTACCCCTTGTTATGCGTGAAAAAGGGTCACCATCTGCGCCTAAAGGATTAAAGAAGAGTACCTTTATTTCGTATACGGTGTTTGTTGCGAAGAAAGCCTTTAATAAAACAGGCCTCGTGAAGAAAAGCATCATGCATGAAAAGATTTTAATTCAAGAGGAACCAACGTTAGACATTTCCATTGATGAATGCCCTGGTCAAGTAGGGGTAATTTGTTTTCAGATTACCGTTCTCCCGAAAAAAAATGATAAAGAGAATAATCAGTCCCAAGAGAAAAAAGAACCTAAACAAGAGGCATCTTCGTCTCCTGAGTCAACGAAGAAGATGCAATCTAAAAAACAGGAAGAAGTGCAAGCACCTGTTTCTCAACCTGTAGCAACCGAACAGAAGAAAGAATCAGAGATAGTACAGCCGGAAATGAAAGAAAAGCCTGTTCAAGAGGAAAAGGCTACGCCTCAAAAGAAATCAATGCCAAATCAGCCAAAAGGGACACAGGATCTTTTGAACTTTGAAGACATCATTGTACCTGAAGAGTTCTTAAAGACACGCCCAAACCCAGAAAAGACACAAAAGGTCATTGATTTCGTGAAACGTACAGGGCGCTTAGATGAGACTTTAACCATTGAGAAAGATTCGAAGGTCTTAAAAGATGGCTATCGCCGTTATATTGTAGCCAAAATGGTGAAAATGGATAAAGTTCCTGTTGTCTATGAATATCAAAAATAAAGAAAGTTGGAGCTATATATATGGAAATATTAATGAAGCATGAGATTATCACCGATGCTCCTTATAAAGATGATAGTGACATTTTTGCTTTTGAGGATGAAGATTTAATATACCAAATAAAACAGGAAATTCTTCATGGCACTCCAACTTGTTACTTAATCACTGGATATCGTGGAGTGGGAAAAACATCGTTCATTAGTAAAGTGGGACAGGAGGTAAAAAAAGAAAATTCACCTCGATGCACCTTTATCAGGATTAACTTGCCTAAATATGAAAGTTATTCATTTCTACTGCGCAAAATTATACGTGGGGTATATATGTCACTCTCTGATACTTACGATATTGGTGAACTTAAAAAACAAGATAAAGAAATCGTAACATCCATAGAGCTTTTGTTTGAAAGAACCTTTTACGATGTTGAATATCTCAAAAAAAATAGTATACAACATGAGAAAATGAGTTCTTTAAATACACGAATAAATTTAAAAAGATTAACAATAGCATTAGGATCTCTTCTCATTGCTGGAGTGAATATTAAATATAATCTAGTTAATTGGTTGATTAACTTAAAAAACCATAAATATATTGACCTAATCTTATTTAGCATTCCTTCTTTTTGGACCATTCTAGAGTTATTAAATATCAAAAAGGCTACTAGTAAAAAAAGAACCAATTTAGATGAGATAAGCCGAAAGTCACTATATGATGATGAAATTGCTGAAGTCCAATTATACAATATGTTAAATGATCTCAATACTTTGGGCATAAAACCAATTTTTATTATAGATGAATTAGATAAAATCTCTACTATTGAACAGGTGGAAACCTTAATTAGTGATCTTAAACACTTAATGTTATCAGGGTTAGCTGGTTTTTTCATGGTATCAGGGCAAGATCTTTATTACAAGTTTAGTACCTCTCATACTTCTGATGATGATTTATTTTCAAGTATCTTTGCTGATACGGTACATATTCCTTTGTTATCTACTCACGGATTCTTTAAGCTATTTTCTAACTATGTTAATGATTCAAATATAGTTAATGAATATTCCGTTGTAAACTATGTGAAATCTAAAATACTACATTCGAATAGATTACCAAGAAGGTTTATACATCTTATTAGACAAGATTTAGTTTGGAAAGATAACGAAGCATATCTTTTTTTACGTGATCATGATACAAAAGCTTATAGCACTGACGCCACACTGCTTGAAGCAATAGACTTAATTAGAGATGATGAATTTTTACAGGCAGGATACGATGGAGGAACTGTTGATTTCTTTACTACTCAGCTACATATTTGGATACAGAAAATAAAAATAAAAGGAACTTCCTTCTTTACTAAAGAGGATGTTTATAATCTTGAAAGTGATTATAAAGATAAGCATCCAAGTTGGTATTTCGCTAGATTAAATACTTTGATTTTAATCTTATTGGAAAAATTACATGAATTAGACCTTTTAGACAAAAAAATTGAAAAGTCAAAGGAAAATGAGAGCGTTTTTTATTATAGATGGAAAAAGGAAGTAACAGTAAAAACAGAAGAAATAATTGACAATGAAAGTAAAAGTCAATCTCAGTTCTTAATGAAATATATAGAATTTGAAGGTTATATACGTGAGGTGTATACTACTTTATTCATAGATGCTGAAATAGCACGCATGAGACCCTCAATGAATATGATGATCAAGCAATTAATAGAAATAGAGATGCTTCATCCAAGATGGGCTAGTGATGAAACCGTAAAACATATAGTGTCACTGAGAAATAGAATGGTTCATGCTGAAGCAATAGACCATTCAGAATTAATAAATATTTACGAATATATTACTAAAATAGACATGATGAAATCTTATCTAGTTAGAAAATATACAGGTTTTATTACCACAAAGTACTTGGAGTTAGAACCTTTTGGTGGATATGCGGTGAATAGTGAACTACCTGTGGAGTTTAAGAAGAGAAATGTTTTTGAATATGAAATAGTTAACACTTCAAATCATAGACAAGCTAATGTCCTATGTACAGTAAGAGTATTTAATGAAGTTTCTAAGACATCAATTGCCGAATTTATTCACACAAGCTTTTTGGCCCTACAAGAATACAATGCAATCACAGAAAAAGATAATCAATTAACATTTTTTTTGTATGATAAATATTCGGGAAATTTAAAAAATATTTTCACAAAAGAAATAGAACATGTGTTTCAGAGTAGTTTTTCCCAGTTAAAAGATAATATAAATATATTTTATTATTCAGGATATGATGGTTCAATCGAAGAAAGGTTGTCTGAATATTTAAGAACATTATTAAATAAATTAAAAAAGCAATAACGATTAACCAATCTATACTTCTTCTTAGTAGAATATACTTCAATTTGAAACAAAGATGATGAATTTAATTATTTATAACAAAGACCGCCATTATGTATTAGTACTTAAGGCGGTCTTAACTAAGCTCAAACCCACTATTTAGATTTTCAAAATTGTATTTTTTATAATTTACATATTTAGTACTTGTTATATACAGGAGGAACTTTAATGCATATTGATTACAGTCAGCAAGAATTAGAAATGATGCGTTACAATGAGCTTTTGCAGAATGCAGACCTTAATAACCCTTGTGATCGTTTAGTAACTGATCCACTAAAAATATTTTCGCATCTGTTTAATAAACTAGGAATGGAAGGAGCTAATCCTAACATTATCGTAGGTTCTGTAATATATAAAAGAATTGACGGAACGAACTATATTAATCAAATTACTACTTACTACAATAAGTCTACAACTTCTAAAAATTATACCAATTATCCGGCGATGTATAACGAATTTAGCCCATATCTACAAGAAGATGAAGTGTATGAGTTAATTACAGATTTCATAGACTGTGAGACTGCTTATAATACAACAGGAAAGTTATATTTGACATATACAAATTTGCCAATTCACGAGAAAGGTAGTGAGACTATTGAATATAGAACTGTCCTAATTCAACACTCTAATGAATTCTTAATTAATAATTGCAGGGATTCACGTTTTTATGAGTTTTTACATTATAGAATTCATCAACAGGCATTTGGTTCTCAGGATGCGAGAGATGATTTAATAGAAGATTACTCCCAAAGATTAGGTAGACGATGGGTAAATGAAGAGATATTTGCCTATGGATATAATTTATATGATAAGATACACAATTTGTCTCTTTTAAAGTATGAAGGAGAAGAGAGTAAAGGACAAATTATATTTTTCGATGAATTTAAGCCAGAGTATCATGGAAATAGTATTATTGAACTTGAAAAGCGTATCTCCTTAAGAGATAGTGAAAATCTTAGGTCTATAAGAAAACTTTTAGAGATTAGCCATGACGATGTATTTTTAATTTGTGATGGTGAGTACATATGTGGTACAGGGGTTTTTACGAATAATTACAGATACAAATATAGAGATAATATCTATTATAACGAGGTTTTTACTATTAAATTTAACAGTCAAGGGTGCTGGGAACTTAGAAACAATAATAATGACATCATGATCCATGTATCTTATGGAATACCGTCTTTACCTAAGCAGGTGATTGATAGGAATATATTCAACAATGAATGTAAAAAGATATTTGGTACATGCTGTGACGAGGACGAAGATTGTTATGAAGATGTATGGAATTTTATAGAGGAAGCAAGAAAACAAAAGCATGGAACCATGATAGTTATTAACGAACTGGCTGCGGAGGAAGCTCAAAGATTAAGTCGCATCTGTTTTCCTATCAAGCCTACACTAATAAATGATTTAAATTTAATTTATGGCTTAACATCTATTGATGGCGCTGTTATGTTAGATCCGATGGGGGGCTGTCATGCAATTGGTTGCATATTGGATGGAGTATCTCGTGATGATATAGGTAATAGTGCTAGAGGGGCTAGGTTTAATTCAGCGTTGCGTTACATTAACTATTGTGTAGACAAAGAAATGAAAGTCCTGGTTGTTATTGTCTCAGAAGATGGAATGATTGATATTAAAACTAAAGACAATCTATTTGAATAAAGTATAATCTTGAAAATATTTCATTTTCGACTTATTTGTAGAATTGAATGGCTATTATATTCTGTTTGGAAAAATATATAAACCTATGAATATTCACAACAAAGACCGCCCATTATGTATCAGTGTATAAGGCGGTCTTAACTGTATTCATGCTATATGATTATGACAAAAATATCGACATCATTCTAAACAAATTTATTAAGCCCATATATTTTTCTGGCTCTGTACTTTAGCATATGAAGAATGCTTGTCTATCTTTCCTATTTTTCTTTGAAAAGATGAATATTTTTAAGAAATTTAGTCAAACCTGCTTAAAAAGGAGGTTTTTATCTTGTGGAGTAAAGGAAATAAGCGAAGCAAATTAGGTAGGTTTCTAGATAAAGAAGGATATTCTCAAACTAAGTTAAGTGAAATTACTAAAATAAACAAAAATACAATAAGTAAACTTTGTAATGATTCTAATTAATAGATTATCACCCTTTACTCGGGACGCACTCTGGCGCTTACGAACCTTCCCTTTTTTTTACTATAACTATCTTCCCATAGTAATATTCTGGAGTATGCCTCTCTCCTCTGTTTTCCATTCCTCCATGCAACCGACAGGCTCGTTACCAAACATGCTTTTTCATACGGAGATCACCTTCGCGTCTAGATGAGTAGCGTTAGAAAGCGACTTCTTGTCGCACCATAATCACTTTTTCTAAAACATCTCATAAAAAAAGAACCCTTCAGAGAGTAAGGATTCTAACTAGGATAGTTTTCTGTTTTATGCAAACTTTTTATAAACCAGTTTATGAATTCCCTCAAAAGCTATCCGTCCTACAATGGTGTAGATGAGCTATCTTTTTATTTAGAAAGCATATTTTCTCAGTCTACTATGTTAGGTTAATTTTAATTCCATTTGACGATGATACTACTTTGGGTCTTTCTTTACTTTGTTTTTTATAAGAACTTTTATGTTTCTCTATCAATTCATGAATACTTGCTACTTGTATAATGCGGATATGGTCAGAAGTAACAGCATAACGAACAGGTATAATCAAAATGACATAAGGGAAGATCGCTGATCTGTCCTCAGGTTGCCAATGCAAAGATCTCCACTCATCCGAAAAGAAAAACTCCTCGTATAAATTAATCTTATCCTGCATTTTCTGTTCTGAATACTGATTGCGTTGTATTTCAATCCAAAAAGGTGATCCCTTAAAAATACAGAACAGATCCGGTTCAATGCCTCCTTTTCGTCCGGTAGGCTTATCTTCAACAATGACCTGTTTAGGTGTGCTATACGTACACATTTGTTTATAGACATCCAAGATAGAAAGGAAATGTAATATTTTTTGAGAGTTCTTTTAGATCTTTACATTCACAGGCAAATAAACGGTCGGAGAATACTGCTGTGTGCGTTCAATGAGTCCTAATCGATATTAGACGTACCATGACGTTATTGCAAGCATTTACGGGCGATTTGAGCTGTTTAAAGAATAGGTCAACTAATGAGTCCCGATCCACAGCTCTAAACTGATTAATAAACGCTATGATATCTTTATCACGTTGAGATAAACGGAAACTCATCGCTGCTCCTCCTTCTCTAATAACCCAAAAATAGACTGTGATACCACTTCCACTTCTAGTTCTGGTTCTGGATCTTTCACGAGCGTTTTATAAGGTGTAAGTATTTCCTTACAAGCTCCTTCATCTAAGAAGTAGGCTTGAAACTCTTTCATCTCATCAATTTTAATTTTCATTCGTCCCCTTGCTGCAGCATCGATTTTTTCTGCACCAATTACTCCGGCTACTTTTGCATTTGTCACATCGGCCTGCCTGCCAGAGATCCGAACCCGTAAGTTTGCTTTTAGTGCTGAATTCAACAAAACGGCATCCGGACGCTGCATCGCAATAATCGTATGAACACCTAATGCTAGACCTTGACTCGCAAACTGTTGAATCATCTCTACGAGATCTGTTTCTCTCTTCACAATGGACATTTCATCAATTACCACCACAATACGAGGCAGCTTAAAAGGTAGTCTGCTTATATGTGTGACTCCATGCTCTAACAATAAATCGCCTCTTCGGTACATTTCAGCTCGTAATAAAGCAAAAGGTTTTCTCATATCCTTTGCCTCAAAGCAAAGTGCATCCACATGCTCAATCCCATGAAACAACCCCAAATCAGCTCGTTTAAGATCCACTAACACTAAGCGCAAGTCTTCAGGAGAGGTATATTTCACCCATGTTGTGAGGATCACACGCATGAGGCTACTTTTTCCGGCTCCAATTTCGCCAGAAATCAGTAAGGTTTCTAAATCCGCAAAATCCCATGAAACAGGGTTTCCATAGATATCTTGACCAATGCATACCGGAAGCTCCATTTTCTCAATATGAGGATGTATGACTTCATAACCGTAGTTAAGCATCTTAGGTAGACTTTTGTGATGAACTGTAATACTAAAATTCTTTAAGCTGCCGTTTATTTCAATATTGCTGCCTAATACTTGGCGTAATGCCCATCTTTTTTTCGTTAAGAGTTCAGGATCAATGCCATTAAGTAAAGAAAAGGCATACCGAGTATAGTTATTATGGTGATCGATCTTATGAATTTTAGGAAATTGATAGGAGGTACGATCCCCATGCTTTATGACTCTATAAATTTCTGCTGTACGAAACGCTTTAATAAGCTTTCCACGCAATTTTAGTTTCTCAAACATCTAACCCCTCCTCAAAACATGAATGTCGCAAAGAAGTAAAGTAAGGCTCCATAAAAGGTGACAGGCAAGATAAAGCGCATTACCTTTGCGAACTGATCAACCAGATCAATGACACCCCATCTCTCTAATATCCGTTCGATGATAGCAATTCCTAAGACAATGCCTCCTAGGGTCAGAATAGTGGGGTCAAGCATGGCTAGTGGACTAAAAGGAACAAAGGAATAAGCCCTGAAGGGACGAGGTCTCGTAAGAGGTGGTTTAGGGGATGGAGAAAAGATTTTTCGAAAAGGAAACCTTTGTGTTTTTCTCATGTTGGTACCTACTTTCATTCTTTTTATTTTCTCACTTTTCATGTCTCAATTATTTCAGCTCAACACATCCGGTCGCCCCCTTCTCCTCTTCGGTTCAGCTCCCTTACAGGTTCCATAAGTGGCTTCACGAGATGTATACAGCTTGTATTAACGGGGTAGCGCTACTGAACTAGCTACTGATTAGATAACGGAGTTACAATACTTTAGATACTATGTACCTACTGCGATAAGCTTGCCTGTCCAATCGGAAAATAACAAAGAACCCTTACCGCAGTAGATAAGGAGTAGCTAATTATTTAAGAAAGCATGGGTTTTTATACGTTAGGAGTTGTCTTGACAGCTTATTTTTCTTATAAAAAGGAAAACAGAGGATAAATCCCTTTTGTCTGAGTGAGGTTTATCCTCTATTTTTTAGTTTTTTACTTTATCCCATGCTCATGGCTATAGTCAATGCGTTCTTCAACTGCTATTACGTTAACCTAAAAAGGTTATATAAGAATTTCGTAGCAAATATAGAAGGAGATAAGAGCATAAATTATCGTAAAATTCTATTTGAATAGATGCTTAAGAAATATATTTATAAGGTCAAAACTTATGCAAATAAAAGAATTACTCTGTAAATGCGTCTGTGATATTAGCTAAATCTTTTTTTAAAAATTTGGGAAATCCAAATACTATGACGTAAGACCGTAAAGATTTATAACTTTTAATGAATTATTGTAATTAACTTAAATATCTTTGTATAAAAAGGGAAAAATTATACATAATTTTGAAAAAACACTTTTTTTTTGAAAAAATAAAGAGTATAATAAAATACATGTAAAAAATGTAAGGTGGTGTAAAAAATGTTAAATGTCTTTAAGAGTGTTATTGGTGTTAAAGCTACTGCTACTAAAAAATGTTCTAAAGTATGCCAAAACATGCCTTCTCAGTGTGGTTTTTTTCAGACAAGATGGTATTACTTGAAGTGTAGTGATGGCTCTATAAAGTTCCTAGAATGTTGTTTTTAATAGGATTAAACTATGTGTACCACTGCTGAATGTAACTATTGTCATGCGAAATTCTATTATAGCTAGCTTTACTTTTACTATTTTCATAGCTTATAAATTGTATGTTTAATGATCTTTAGATCAATTACATTTATGACACTGTCAAGTGAGCTAATAATTAATACATACTAATTGAAAATAGAAAAAAGACTGTGATTTTAAATCACAGTCTTTTTTTCTGCTTTTAAGTGTACTATAGCTATAATGAAAAATCTGTAATTAACACGGTTTTATTATGAAATTCTAGTTACTGAGGGATCAAAGCCTAAAAAACTATATAATTCAGATATTCTATTTTGTTTGTATATGTCAATAATGACACCATTAAAATCAACAATAATATATGTAGGTATTTCTTCGACTTCATAGTTATTAATTATATCATTAGAACGAATTAGATTTATAGTGGCATCTAACTCATTATCTATTGTTGATTCACCCTCTTCAGGAGCGATAGCTAGGATTCTTAACGGTCTAGCACTGTTCTTCTTAATATCTGAGAGTAGAGGAATAGCCTCTTTACAAACTGAACACGAATCTTTTATAAACACTAATAGTGTCCAGCTCTTTTCAAAATTAGACATACGTATTAAATTTCCCTTTGTATCTGTTTCTCTAAATAACGGGGCTTTGTTTCCTTTAGAAATAATTTTACTTCCTTCTAGTCTAAAACGATTTAAGAACTGTACAATTAACTTAGTTAAAAGAAATATTACAAAAGATTGAATAATGATAAATCCCCATAATAGTACATGAGATATTAAGTTAAGATTAAACACTTTTTTACAGTTTCCTTTCATACATATATTTCATTCTTTTGAAAATTAATTTAATATTAATTATAATTTTCAAAACAATAATAGTTATTGTTGTTGATAATATTATTAAGTAACCTAAAGGGTTAAATAATACTAAATTTGCTTTACTTCCTCTTAATAAAGCATCAATACTAAACAAAACGCTATCCCTGGTGAGGAGTAATATTAAGCTTGCCATTATTAATGTATTCCGAGTTACGAGCCACCATGATAGGTTATGAGTTCCTACTACTCCACCGCACCCACAAGAAATTTCATATCTTCCTCTTAATAAATTAATAACGATTGCAATATTATAAATTAGTAGCAAGATTAGGCATAAAAAGATGTTAATTTTCAGAAAAAAACCTAATAAGATACCCACGGATATAACTATTTCTAATATAGGATCCATGCGTGAGAAAAGGGGGACAATTTTTGAAGGAAGTACTTTAAAGTCTGACACCGCCCCCTCATGTTTTTTAATTTCTTTAATTTTTTCAATTCCACTACTAAAGAAAATTATAAAAACAACAAACCTTATTACTAAAAGAATTGACTCCATTGCTTCATTTTATCCTTTCTTTAAGTGGATACTCTTTCTAGAGAATTCATTAATTGAGCTTTATTCATTTCGGCGTACTTACCACCATAAGAAATCAGTTCATCATGATTTCCACTTTCAATGATTTTCCCTTTATCCATTACCAAAATACGATCAGCCATTCTAGCAGTCTGCATTCTATGCGAAATAAAGATTATAGTTTTATCTTTAGAGAAGTTTAATATTTTCTCAAAAAATTCTTTTTCAGCCAAAGGGTCTAGTGCAGAGCTTGGTTCATCCAATATTATTATTTCTTTATCCCTAAAAAGGGCTCTAGCTATAGCTAATTTTTGCCATTGACCACCTGATAAATCTTTATCTCCACCTAAGTATTTTCCAAGAATAGTATCGTAACCTTGCCCCATTTTTTCGACATGTACAGAGATACCACTGTTTCGTGCAGCTTCATATAACCTTTCGTCTTCTATTTCTGCATTATTTATATCGCTAATCATTATATTTTCCTTGACAGTATAATCATACTTAATGAAATCTTGAAAAATTACCGTATACATATCTTTGTATTTTTGTTTACTTATACAATTTATGGGAACATCATTAACAAAGATTTCTCCATTTGTTGGAGTATAAAGGCCTACTAAACATTTTATAAGGGTAGACTTTCCGGAACCATTTTCTCCTATTATGGCAATTCGTTCTCCTTTATTAATTTTAAATGAAATGTCTTCTAGAGTAGGGACTTTATTTTGAGGGTATCGATATGAAAGATTACTAATCGAAATTGAACTAAATTTCTGAAAATCTTCATTTTTTATATTTAATTCTAATTGCTTTTCATCTTTATAATCTAAAAATAAATAAAAATCATTCAAGTATAATGTAGTCTCAGAAATTGATGCCAAGTTATGAGCAATGCTATTAATTGAATTCTGTGTACTTTGTATAGATTGGGCTATTACTACAAATTCGCCAATCTTTATAGAGGAGGATTTTATTAGCCATAATATGATTGCGACGGCTCCTCCATATGTAAGCGCTGTAAGACAATCTAAATATATTTGTGATCTTTTTTCCTTTTTCATTAATTTTAGAGAAGCAATATTGTTATTCTGTAATTTTACATACCACCGATTTAAAAGGTATTTTTGCAATCCAAAGATTCTTACTTCCTGAGCAGATTTTCTGGAAATTAGAAGACTAGAAGTGTATGAAGCGTCTCTTCCCTCAGGAGTTAGCTCATGCATTAACCAAAACCTCTTACTACCAAATATAGCGTTAACATAAAAAATAGGAATAGATATTATACAGCTGAACAATATTAAACTCCAGTGAATGCTAAAAAGGAATATTATTAGAGACATTAAAGTAATAAGCTGTTGAATCAAATTTAAAGCTATTTTTATAGGTTCTAAAAACTTATTAGTGTTTCCCTCAACCCTTGTAAGATGATCGTAAAAATCAGAATGTTCATAATAAATTAGAGGGACTGTTGAAGATTTCTCTAAAAGTTTTTTCTTTAGTTTGCGACTCACTATCATCTCAAATTCTTGGTCTTTATACTCTTTAATATGTTGTAAGACAGAATTAATAATTGTTATAGAGAACTGACAAACAAGTAAAGTAATAATTAAGTATAAATTAAGAGATTTTTTGTCTAAAAATGAAGTTACTGCATTTATTAGTTCCTTAACAATAATTAACTCAGTAACAGGAATTAATGCGATTAGTACAGTAAGGAAAACAGAAAGGAATAACCATCTTTTTCCTAAACCAATGATGAACTTTAGTGCTCGCTTTAATGGTTTGTAATTCACTTTTTTTCACCTTTTGATAATCTTTTCACAAATTGCTCTACGCTATCAACTAATGAAGTTCCGTGAATCACTACGCCATCCTCGTTAATAACATAAATAAAAGGAAACTGCTCTATCTGTAAATCTTTAATTAATTGATCTGAAGCAGTATGAACCTCAACAGACTGTTCAAACTTTTGGACAAATTTTATGTATTTTTCTTCATTATTTTGATTCCATCCATTTGCTTTATCCCTATATGTTAGAACGTAATAAGGAACATTATATTTTTGATTATATACTAGCATCTCTTCTACTGCTGCACTACAACTAGCACAAGTAGGCGAAGCAAATTGTACAATAGTACACATTGAACCTTTCTGTAAAAAGGGGAGGTACTCTGTAACATTTTCTCCTAACAATGGGATGTGTACTTCTTCAGAAGGCTCACTTAAATAACTTAATTCATTTTTCAATAAATTAAGTTGCTTAAGCTGAGAAAATGTTAAAATACTAGCTGCTATTGAAATGTAAGGTAAATAGTTCATTCCGTCAAACTCCCTATTACTAACTAAAAGCATAAACTCTTAGTTATTAGTAATATAAAATAAAAAACTTATTAAAAACAACATTCTAAGAACTTTTTAGAACCATCGCTGCACTTCAAGTAATACCATCTCAGTTGAAACATACTACACTCTGATTCCATAGATGTACAAACCTTAGAACATTTTTTGTAAGCTGTAGCTTTAACTCCAATTGCATTTTTAAAAACACTTAACATCTTTACACCCCCTTACAATTATTACATAAATTTCATTATATAGGATGTATATAATTATATAAAGGCTTTAAAAGTTAATTTTTTTAATATTTACCTTAAAATATTAAATTTGGAATTTAAGTGCAAAATTAATACAGAAGGCTATATTCGAATCTATTTAAATATTTTTATACAAGATATAAGTAACTTTAATTGACTTCTTTTAGGTTAATTTTTTACGTTATTTTATAATAATTATTTTTTATTCTTTAATCTAATAATATATAAAATTCCAATATATTTAAATTTTATATATTATGTAATACTGATAGACTAAAATTAATTTCTAATATATTTATATTTTATAAAAAATTGACAATTATTAATTATTATATTACTATTTTAGCTGTTGTTTTATAATCTTCCAATTTATAGAATATAGGAGAGGTTAATTTTTTATGGAGAAAAAAACTTTTATTAAAAGATTATTTGTCACAGCTTTTAGTGTAGCTACAATCCTTGGTGTAAGTAATACTGCTCTCGCTGATGGAAGCGAGGAAATTGACGATAACGAAATTAGTAACGATCAATTAGACCAAGAAATTAATTTTGAAAGCTATGATTATGCTCTTAAACCATTGATGGAGAGTTCACAATCTGAACAAAGTATGTCAACTTTAGTAGAAGCTCAAATGGAAGCTCAAATGGAAGCTCAGGCAGCCTCTGATGGAAAACCTTACGCTTACGGTAAATATACTGGAGTTAATTTTAGCAGATATTCTTTTAAGACATCTAAATGGGTAAGGGGTGGAGCTACCTTTAAGAATTTGTCCTGTATTGATATGGAAAATTCATCGGGTCAGAGTCTTGAAGTTAGAGTTTATGATAGTGCAGGTAAATATTATGGTAAAGGTGTAACAGCTAAGGGTTCTGGTTGGAGAAGTGTTAATTTTGAAAGCGCAGGTATCCTTCCAAAAGGTAAGTCTTACAAGATTAAATTAGTCAATCTTGGTTCAGGAACAGTATCTTTGAAGCAAGGTACAGTATTATATAATTATTAATTAAATATAATTGGATTTATAAAATAACAACTCATAAACCAAAACAACCTGTATTTATCCATATGAATACAGGTTGTTTTGCTATTTGTAAAAACTTTTAAATAATATAACTTTCTTTAAATACCAAAAAATTATATAATATGATATTGTTGTAAAAATAAGGTTTTGTTTTAGACTATATTTGGAGGAAATCTTATGTATAGAATTTTTAAACTCATTATTGGAATTATATTAGTAATGATTGTTTTATTAGTAATTATATTTATTAACTGGCAATCTATATTTGGAGACAATAGGCCAATAGCAAATGCAAAAGCTATTTATCAGCTAGAAGTTAATAAGAAAGATATTGCAGAAACGACAGATGTAGATAATAATATCTTATACTTAGTACCTAAAGGACACCTAGATACGTATATTGATATGATGAAAGAAAAAGGTTATAAACTAACGGAAAAAGACCTAAAGCATAAAACCCTTCTTATTCAAAAAGGAAATACTTATACAGAGATATACTATAAAAAATTTGCTAAAAGATACACTATAATTTCGAGTCCCTTTCTTAAAGAAGTGTAAATATATTAATTTATTAGTAGTTTTTTAATTAACAAAGACTAATCTAATTAAATTAGTAATATTTTTAAGAATGCATACAAAAACAGACCTAAAACAGCCATCTATTGTAAAAATTGGCTATTTTAGGTCTGTTTTTATAGCATACTTATTCAATATACCAAAGTAGTAATATGAAACTTTATTTTTGTACCGCAATTAACTCAAGGGAAATTATGTTATACTTATATTGTATTTTACATTTATAAGTAATAAAGGATAATAAATCTTAAAATAGTATTTTTTATAAAATATTAGGAGTGTTGTATGAAGTACGTAGATGTTGTTACAGAAAATAGAGTAAGGTCTATCTCTTTAGTACTGCTACTTATTTTCATGAGCCTGGGATGGTATACAAATAATTCTTTTTGGTATGAGGCAGTGATTCTTGTTGTCTCACTTGCATTTATACTACATGGTATAAATTACTATTTAACTACTCATAAAAAAATAAAGGGAGCAATGATAATATTAGCAAGCTTTGTTTTTGGTTTGTATAATTTATTACGAATCTTTTTTTAAAAAGGATTCAACTTTTTATATTTGCAAGAAATGAGGGCGTTCTATGTTTAAAAACATTATAAAGTGTTATGATTACAAGTTCATTGTATCTTTAATTCTTCTAAGTGTAATAGGTCTAATTATGGTTTATAGTGCTAGTATGGTGACAGCTGTTGCTAGATATGGGTTTACCGGTGACTATTTTTATCAAAAGCAGAAACTTGCTCTTATAGCAGGATTTTTTTTCTTTTGTATTACAGCTATTATTCCCTACAAGATTTATCAAGAAAAAAAAGTATTAAAACTCGCGATAGCAGGCGTAATTACACTGCTATTGCTCGTACTTGTGTTTGGGCATACAGCAGGGAATGCTCAAAGTTGGCTTATAATTGGTCCAATAAGAATACAGCCTTTAGAATTAACTAAATTGGTGATTATTGTATATTTATCAGCTGTCTTTACCAATAAGCAAGGATATATAAATGATTTAAAACGTGCTATTATTCCACCTATTTTAATTGTATTTTTCATTTGTTTCTTAATCGCCATGCAACCTGACTATGGTGGGATACTTCTTATTTTAGGAGTTGTGGCAGCTATTGTTTTATGTTCTGGTATTTCTAAAAAATCAATGCTAAAGATTGCTCTTTTAGGAGTGGCAGGAGTAATTGTAATGATGATCGTTTTATTAGTGACAGGACATATTGCTACAGTTTTTTCTCCCGTACGTATATCTCGTTTTACAGGATTCTTACATCCTTTTGAGAATCAACGAGGTGATGGTTATCAGCTTGTTAATTCTTATTTAGCTATAGGAACTGGAGGATTAAAAGGATTAGGGTTGGGACAAGGTATACAAAAGGCTGGTTATTTACCAGAATCTCATACGGATTTTATAATGGCTGTTATTGCAGAAGAATTAGGTTTTTGGGGAGTGCTTATTGTTCTAGGTTTGCTATTTTTTATTATTATAAAGGGGTTAAGAATAGCACAAAAGTGTAAAGAACCTTTTGGATCATTGCTAGCTATAGGTATTTCAGTAATGATTGGTATTCAAGTATTTGTTAATCTTGGAGCAGTAACAGGCATGTTGCCTATTACAGGCGTAACCTTACCCTTTGTGAGTTATGGAGGATCTTCACTTACTTTATCAATGTTATCAATGGGAGTTTTAGCCAATATTTCTATGTTTAATAAGTTTGAAGAAAAATATAAGAGTCAATCAGTTAAACATAATAAATTAAAAAGTGTATAATATCAGTTTAAATGGAATTTTATTATATAAAATTCCATTTTTTATTTTCCTGTGAATAGTTACAAGCTACTTGTGTTTAACTTACTTACAAGTATTTCTAAAAGCGAATTGCATAGTTTATCTAAAAACGTTCGTAAAAGTAAAGTGCTAAATTAAAAACGTTCGTATATTGTTTAAACACTTAAATGAACTCTAAAAAATGTTCGCCAATGAATTTTTATTTTAGTTCGTAAATCTATACTTTTACGGACGGTACATTTAATTCTTTTCCAATTTACTATGATATTCAAAAAAAGTTTTACACTTCTTTTTATTTTTGTAACTTTTGGTTGAAGGTCTCAGCAATAAATACAAACTCTATATCGTCTTTATGAATAAAAAGAGTAGTACATCCATCAATATCTGTAACCCTATTGGATTGAGAGCATACAACATCTATTTCAACTAACTCAAAATTGACAGCATCAGTATTTTCAACATCCAAACCAGTTGTTAAACAGTGAATACTATCTCCAAAAGACTTGAAAACAAGTCTTTTTCCTTTTAATTCCTCTTCATTAACTTCAAAATACTCATTGTCCAATAAGCCTTTAAAAGATGATGTTTTCGGAAAACATTCAATATGATGGATACCTTGATAATATCTTAAACTAAACATATAGGGATGTGTTTCATCTCGCTCAATCTCAATGCCGTATTTATAAGTGAAAGTCTTATAAACCATTTCATAAAACAAGGGCATGACAATATCGTCCCAAGAATAATAAGCATGGGCATGTATAGGTATTAGATGGGGGTATAAGCTTGTAATTGCTTGCTGAAAATTCAACAAAATTTTTGTATCTGTAAGCTCAGATAAAGAATCGTCTATTTCATGATTTTTTATCTTCAAGATCCTATTATCAATCATCATCTTCTCCCCCCTCTCATTGCGCTTAATTGTTTGAAAATAGATTTTAATTATCTATATCATTAGCATTAAATGTATCCTTTTTAACGTTTAATGTATGACCACTAATTTCAATTATTTCATTATTTATCCACTTTACTGTGGCTGTTTCTTGAGGATAGTTCCAATAGATATTTTTTCTTTTATTGAAAGTTTTGTTTGTATCGATTAATTCTCCCCTTATAGCGAACGGAGTAGTGGCGCCACCATTTGAGCGATAAATTTTCACAATGTAATCACCTTTAGGTGAAGTACTTTGTGAAAGATATTCTCCCTTTGGTACAAATTGAAGATAACTAGGTGCAAATAGGAACCACCAAATAAATCCTATAATCACCAAAGCACTTAATACACTTAGTAACCCTATATATCTTTTTTTCACTTCTAGCTCCTATTTAGATTACATTATAGTTTCGTTTTTCTTTGCTTTTACAATTGTTTTCAAATACCCCGTTCATTTAATAATAAATGTTCATAGTGGTGTATCTCTCTCCAAATTTCTTCATTGTTACTTGATTGATCAGGATTCAATTTTTCAAAAGCACTCATTAATAATTTCCTTATATGCTTCTCTTTAACTGACGGATTCTTTTCCATAGTGTCATACATAAAACCATGACTTTGAAAGTTTTTTCTTCCTTGCGTTAAAGAATATTCTCCGTTTGGCCCTCCAAAAATTTCATCAGCATAAGGGTCATCCTGACCATCGTCTTCCCAATCACATAGAATACAAATTTCAAATTCACCTTTATTTTCTAAAGTTAAGTATTTACAACATGGACACTGGACGCGTTTCATTTAAAAGTTTTTTCTCCTTTTTACTTATTATCTATAAAGGTTTTCTATATAAGTATGTAAAGTGTTAGTTATCAATAATTGGTGATTCCTTAACATTTAGAACTTCAATACTGTTACAATAAAAATCGATATCTCGATTTTCTACATCACGTACTTGAAATCTAATGTTTTCCCAACTTCTATACCCGTTTTTTAACTTAAAGGTGTTTTTTATTTGTCTCACTCTAGGGGGTCAGTCCCGAATGAGATAGCTTTTTATTAGGATTGCTAATTATAAAGTACCAAAATATAACCGTAAGTAAACAATATCATATTTTTCCATCATTGATAAAAATATAATCGTTACAAAAAAAGAAAGCAAAAAAGACAATATAGATGTTATGATTCTTCTTTTAAACGAGATAGTATTATATCGTTTATAAACATATACTAAAAATAAGAGTGCTAGTCCATAAATGAAGTATGAACCCAAAAATGACATTATTGAATTTAAATGAAATAATGATTCATTGTAATTTTCTAATAGTACTTTAACTATTAGTACAATGCTAAACAAAATCGTTTGATAAAAAACTAGTAAAACTAGTGGCATTAAAGTATCTCTCCTTATTAGATGTCACTGAACGTACATATTTTTTGTAAATAACTAAATGGTAGCTAAAACTGCGTATTTGACTTTATTTCAAAACACTCTATTATTCATTATTTTTTTCTTTGTCAGGTATATTCTTAAAAACATTTTCTCCTGGATCAAATCCCTCTGGTCTCCAATAGTGTTCTTCATACTTACCTTCTTCAAATATCTTTCTAAGATAACTGATAGCATCAAACCATGTACTAAATACCAAAAATGAATAAGGAAGGCTACCTTCATCATTCCATACAATACACTTATCTTCTTTAGATTGTGTAACAAGGTAAGAAGCATCGGGAGGCATTTTGAATATCTCATATGTATTCTCAAGGACATCATCCCAAGAGTTAAAGCCTAATTCTTTAGCAAAAATTTGATATTCCTTTAAAAATATATTTTTTACAAACCTAGAAATACACCCCATTATCTATTCCCCTTTCCTTTACTTAAATATCAAGTAGTTGATCATTAATTTGTACTACTTTTGAGCCTTCTGGGAAGGTTAAGCACACTTTTTGTATAGATGAATATCTATCCTCGTTTGAAAATAAGAAAAACCCGGCTCCATCATGGAAAATAGTTATGAACGTAGTATCTTCTTCTATTTTAAAAATAGGGATAGATAGGTTTCTCCACCTGCCCCATTCCTTAACTCTCTTTAGCTCAAAACTTAAATTTTCAGAATAAGAAATTGAGTAAAATTCGTTCATATTAGCAAGGTAAAAGGTATGTTCTAATGCTAAGGATAATATACGCGCGTCTTTAATTAGTAAAGTAAAGCGTCGAGGGTGATAGGTAACACGTTTAAAAAATGTATAGTAGGCTTGTTTTTCCTCTAATAATTTATACCTATATTCTATACCTAATTGATTAAATTCCTCTTCAAACTCCTCTGCCATCACATCATCACAAAGGAATGTAAGATATAAAGGATACCTATCCTGCTTAATTAAGAAATCGCATAAGAATTCCCTTTGTTCATCCCTATCGTCAACGCTTTCCATTGTTTCAGATATAAAGTAAACAGAATCAATAGATCCTTCCAATTGAACATAGTGGTCCATCATTTCATCAAACTCTGCATTTAACTGCTCTTGTTGAATCCAAATCTCACTCATATAAAACCTCCTTTACATATAAAAGAACCTGCACCAGTAATTTTTCCTATTTGACCTCAAAGATTTGCTGCGTCTTATATAGAAAAATAGTTAGGGTTCGAATTTGTATGTCTAAAACAGCCGTACAAATAACATCTGGTTTCTACTTGAGGCTTATAATCTATAATAGGAGCTTTCTCCTCATAAACTTCTCTAACTGCATTTTTAATAAAAGTAATCTCTTCCATCGTTTCTTCTTCGTATTCTTCTTTAAAATTTTCTTCCTCCTCTGGATCTTGAATGACTTCTTTCATCTCTTTTTCTTTTCTTTGAATAGTCTTAGAGGCAAGTTCTTCAATTTCTTTTGTTTTTGAAAGCTTCCATAAAGAATAAAAATAAGTCGGAAGAAATGCTTCTGAATAAAAATCCCAATCTAACTTAGAGTAAATGTTAACAAACTCTTCATAATCTCCCAGAATATAATATATCTCTGCTATATCAGCTTCTAATGCTTCTTCCTCTTTTTCGCTCAAAAAAAGTAATTCTTTTGCAACTTCTCTTGCCTCTGATTTCCTTCTTAGTTGTGCTAGACAAATTCCGTAGCTAAGTAACGGAAACAAACTATAGTTGTTACAGGATCGTAGTTGGTGCGCTTTATAAAAACATTCAGCAGCTTCAGGTAACATTCCTTTTTTGTAGTAACATAACCCCAGATTATTTAAATTTTCTAGGGAAGGTGTTAGATTAATGCCTTCTTTTAATACATTTATTGCTTCTTCATACTTTTCTTCTTTTATGTACATTTCACCCATCAAATTATAGGGAAAGTAATGATCAGGTTTGTTTTTCAATAAATCTTCTACTATATCAAATGCTTCGTCATCTGCAGTTTCCCATGTATAAGACACGGATTCTTCTTCTGTCTCTTCTTCGAAATTTCGCGTTTCTTTAGTATTACTTGTGGCCTCTATAATTGGTTTTCCCTCTGTAAAATAAAAATAGGCTAAATTATAAAGGGGTTGAATAGAAGGTTTCATTTTAGCAGCAGCTTGTAGTTGAAAAAATGCTTCTTCATATTCATTTGTCTCCATAAACACTATAGCAAGCTCATTTCTTAGCTTTACGTTGTAAGGGTCCTGTTCAACTTGCTCCTGCAATTGAAGCGAAACCTTTTCAAAATCTATTTCATCATACTTGCTCATATTCATACTCCTTCTAGACATTAAACTCAATTTCATCTGTAGCATTAGTAAAGTTCCTTATGTACAAGAACAAAATAAAAAGCCACCTAGTATTTGCAGGACAGGTGGCTTTTTACTATAAAATGCATGTGCAGACACATAATAACATATTTTCAACAAGAATAATATATTTTAAAGGACTAGCATATGCATAAAAAGGCTGCTTTTCATACAAGATCTGTTAGTTAAAAAGGAATGAAAACGTTGGTAAATCAACGATGTATAAAAAGTTGCATAAAAGAGAAAAAGAGAACTTCTTAGAACCCTTGGGGCGTAAGGGTTCTCTTTTTTCGTGTGTTCCGAAAAGAGACTTTATGTAAACTAGGAATGAATAATATATTCATCTTCATTGTAAATATTATGGAAAGTCAACTTTACATAATTGGGTTTTTATGTTAATTTTATGTAAAGTTCACTTTCCATATTAGGAGTGGTTAATTGAAAAATAAACTCGAAATAATACGAAAACAGCATGGGATCAAACAAGAACAACTTGCTGAAGACTTAGAAGTTTCTCGGCAAACTATTGGTTCTCTAGAAAACGGAAGGTATAATCCATCAATTATTTTAGCTTTTAAAATTGCACGTTATTTTAATTTGAGTATTGAAGATATCTTTATCTATGAGGAGGAAGTAAATAATGAAAAATAAGGGGCTTTGGGTTTTAACTCTAAGTGGGATCGTTATAATATTTCTCGGTATATTGGTAACTTTGCCTATAGCAGATGAACTTCGTTCTAAATTTATCCGTCCAGATTTAGTTTCAATAGCTATTATTTTCACAGGATTTCTTCTTTCTTTTTCTGGGATAACAGTAATTTCAACTGAAAAATTTAAAACAAAAGCACAAAAAATTGAGGAAGAGGATGAGCGTAATATTAAAATTAATCAATATGCTAAATCTAAAGCATTTGATTTAATGTCTTTTCTATTCGGCATGGGCTTGTTATTTCTAGCATTGTTGGGTTATATGAATAAAGTATCCTTTTTCTCTTTAATTGGCTTGTACTTTATAAGCTATTTCTATTTTTGGTATCAAAATTGGTTAATTAAAAAAGCAATTTAAATATAATTTGAATTTATAAAAGGAGCACGGAGGCATAGTAAAGTGTTCCTTTTGTTTTCTATAAATGACATTATGCGAACTCAATTATTCAAAAAATTTCATTTTATTGAAACAATTTCAAAATAATTACGTATGTAAAGGTACTACATAACGAAAGGTTGGATCTTTTTCATGATAGCTGACATAGTAGACGCTTTTAATTTTTTGTTAGATATTTTTAAAGGTAAATTGCCTTTACATGATTTATATTTACTAGGATTAATCATGATTATTATGCCTATAGCAGAGTATTTACGAGAGAAAAAGAAGAAAGACTATACGAAATTGCATATGTTATTTTTAAAATGGCTACCGATTTCATTTTTAGTCGTTTCGATTTACTTAACAGGCTTTTACTACATTACTAATTTAATAACCGATATTTTTAGTTCTCCAGATAGTTTTCAACATCAAGAAAGCTTACGCTCAATAGCCATTATGTCTTTAACAATGGCTAGCATCTCTTCTTTAATTATTTCCATAGGTAAATTAGATAACTTTTTCATTAATAACAAAGGGATACTCACCTTTTTTATTAATTCCTTACTTTTAGCAGTTGGAATGTATCTTATAAATATAACTTGGTATAGAACGATTACAGCACCTTTATGGAGTTATGGAATCATAGGTATCATCAATACAGCTTTTTTATGTTTCTTACTATGGGAAGAAAATAAAGAATCAATGAACGAACAGAGTAGAGTTGCGAACTAATTGGTGCCGATAACGCTGACTATGTTAACTAAAAGTATATAGAGGATACACATATCTTTTATAGTGAACCTTGTGTAAACAGTGGTAAGATAAAGCTCTACATAACAAGAAAAGGTGGAGTTTAATATAAGAAAACTAACTATATTGGATGAATTAAAAAAGCTTAATGATGATTTGTATCATCCATTTCCTCATGAAGACATTTGTAAAATACAAGATAAATTTAGTGTGAAATTACATGAAGACGACCTGTTAACCGCAGACTTTAATAGCTATTGGATGAATATTGCTGGTAGTTTAAGTTATATGTTGAGAGGTAAAACGGAGAAAATTCCTCAAAATCAGATTGATGAATTAAAGTTGACTTTTTTTGAAATTTTCCCTCAATATTCTTTTTTAGAAAAAGAAATCTCTACCTATACAAATTTGTACGAAGAATATAAAATTTATGAGAAAACAAGAGAGCTCATGTTACGTTATTTATTTAATTAAAGCGAGTAAAGAAAAAGAGACGACTTTCTAAATAGCCGTCTCTTTTTTTGCGGATAAACTACATTATGTGAACTAAGGTTGTATACATATGGTGAAAAAATCTCATTTTTTTGATAAAATGGAAATGTATTGATTGAAAAATAGGACAATGAATAGAGAGGAACATATCAATGCTTGGTGATACTTTTACACTTTTTAGACCGGTTTATTATTTAATAACATTGCTTTTAGTATGTAACTTCGTATATGTAGTTTTTTTAAACAATAAAATTAGAGCAACTAGCTATATATTATTCAATTCCTTATTCTTTGTAATAATTGCAGCAGTTTTATTGTTTCAAGAAGGGATAATTGTCGATGAAACAAACTTAGCAGGAGATCCATTAACTTTTGATTTAACGATATTTTTTGGGGTTTTACTTATTGTTAGCTTTATTTTTAGAAATAGAAAGAAGAGGAAAGCTTAAAATTTCCTCTTCTTTGTGTTTTTACCGATAATTTTGATTATGGTAACTAGATTTGTATAGGATATACATAAATTTAGCGTCTCTTTTTATCATGCTCTTTCTGAGTGTCTTTTATTGTTTTAGTCATAGCGAAGAATATAATTAATACTATAACGAGGCCAAGTACAATTCCTCCAAACAATAAGCTACCCCCTTCCTAATTCTTGACTAATCTGTTAGTCTTTTTTCTCTTTTTCAAGCAATTCAATTATTTTATCAAGTTTCTTATCGAGTTCGATTGAATGGTTGGTTTTTAAAGAAGAGTTAATAAGCAACCTTCGGATGAATAGGCTAAAGGAAACTATAAACAAAGCAATAAGACCAATGACTATAACAAGGTATACTATTGAGAGCAGATTGAAGCTATCTATGACACATCACCCTTTTCTATTTTTAGATAATATATCGTATTATTATGATTTCAAGCTTTTATATTTAACTAATTTTCAAAAGTATTTCCGATAAACAACCATTATGTTAAATATGGGTATATATTTAAAAAGAAAGGATTCTAGCTTTTCATAAAAGAAATGTTAGAATCTCTTTTTTATTTCTTTAAGATGGTAATTTTTTTGAACTTCTGACGACTTTGCTTGCAGCAAAAGAAAAAGCATCTGGAACATAGAAAATAACACTTAAGATTCCTCTCATAACTAACTTGGTCAGTGAAAAAGCTAATTCCATTATCCATCCCCTCCTTCTTATTACATATTTTACTGAAAATTCTTTATGTATACAGTTCTATAAAAACATTATGGTAGCTAATTTTTTAACCTAAACTATTACTTTAGTGTTATTTTTAGTAATAGGGAGAGTGGGATATGAATTTAAAAAAGAGCCAGTCTTATATTGATTTAACAATAAGAAATTGGGATAACACAGAATTTAGCATTAAGTTGTGGGAAATGTGTGAAGAAGCTAGAGAATATGAAAATGATCAGGTTGAAGTCCATCAAGTAGTAAATTTAGGGAAACGTAAAGGAGAATGGCATTATTTAATTATCATAAATATCAGTCAAAATTTAGATAATTTGGGGGCACTGGTAGAAAGTAATTATAGATGATTAAACTCCTCTACCCTATATGAGCTAGAAGAGTTTTTTGGTTCCTGTAAGCTGTTTTATGTTAACTAAGAAAGCCAAAAATCCACTGACTAGTCCAATGGATTTTTGGCGATAACTGCTACTCCTTCCACTAATTGTAACAGTTCATCACTGGGGCCGTGGAACAAAATCATAAGTCCCCCTTCTAACGTCAGTTGGGGTTCAGGAGATAAAAATTCAATTCCTTTTTTCTTATAGTGGTTTATTGCTTCGTTCATATTCTCTACTGTAAAAGCAAGATGGTTAACAATTCCACTTTTATTATAGTCGCTCATAGGATTAATATTTCGAATTAGTTCAATTTCTACACTTGGCTGTTCGTTCAAATACAAAAATGCCATCTCTTTTATTTTTGAAGAACCTCGAAGACGAACCTTGAAGCCAAACATATCCGAGTAATATTCAATGGCCTGATCCATATCCTTAACAATTATAGCTACGTGTTCCACTTTTTTTATCATTCATATTCTTCCTCTCTCCATAAAAAATAACGTTACTTAAAACGCTGGTTCATCTAGTGATCATCTATGTACTGCAAAATTAATGTAACTATTATTATTTCACTGTTTTTCTCCACCTGTAAGGGTAAGGATATAATGTGTAGGGGTTAGCGCATTGCAGTACTCATTAACAAAAGAGGTAAGATTATTTTAACCTTACCTCTTAGAACTGGATCGCTTATGGCGCAATATCTTCTAACACCTTCTCACGTGTCTCAATCATCTTAAATGCCATAAATGCACCTACTGCAGCTACACAAGCGAATAGAACAAAGACCGAACTAATCCCTTTAGCGCCTAATACAAAGCCGAGTATCGTAGGAGCAATGGCTGAAGCTAGTCGTAACCATGCTGTCGCAAACGCGATTCCAAGTACTCTCATACGTGTTGGGTAAATTTCTGGTGTATAGAGATAGAGAAGAACCGTAATTGTTCCCATGACGCCATATGCTGCTGAACCTAAATACATAACACTTTCAGCAGATTTTGCACCGTTAAACCAAAGCGTTGTTAAAAGTAACCCTACAACTAGAAAAGCGATAGTTGCCCACCTTTTACGTCCAACTCTATCAATAAGTAATGCGCAAGCAAACACAGCTACTGTTTGAATGACATTCGTTAGTGACGCTGCATGTAGAGATTCTTCTAATGGAAGGTTATAAACTGTTTTGTATAAACTTGGAAGCCAGTTATTAAGTCCGTTCGCAACAAAGTAGGAAGAAAACCACAGAGTCCAAACAATTAGCGTTCTACTGCGGTAAAAAGGGGAAAATAATTCTTTCCAATCGCCTTTTACTACAGCTTGAGGTGCACTAATTTTTGCTTCTATACGTTTATCCGTACTCGATTCAATTTCTTCAATTACTCGTTCTGCTTCATCGAATCTGCCCTTTGAAATTAACCAACGAGGCGATTCGCGCAATTTAAAGAAGAATAAAAAGACAATTAATCCACCAATTCCACCGATTAGAAACATCCATTTCCATCCAAAACTAGGTACAACTAAAGCGCCAATCTGAGCAGATATCATTAACCCAAGAGGGAAGATCATTTCATATAGCATAAAAAAACGTCCGCGTCCTTGTGCAACTGAAAGTTCATTTATATAAGCTGCAGCAACAGGAACCTCACCACCTACTCCGATGCCTTGCACAAAACGCAGCCATAATAAGGCATGAAAATTCCCCGCAAACGCACAAGCAATACTCATTCCTGACATTAAAAAGATGGTCCATTTAGCACTATAAACACGTCCAAATCGTTCAGCTAACCAACCAAAGAAGATAGCTCCAATCGCTTGTCCAAGATATCCAGAACCGATAAGAATACCGATTTGACCAGGAGTTAAATTCCATATTCCAATTAATACAGGTAAAACGAATGCTAGAGATAATGCATCAAAAGCATCAAAAAATGTGGCTGAACCCATAATAACACGTGGTTTAATATGCCAACGTGAAAAGGGAACGCTCTCTATACGTGTAAGCAGTTCAGTAGCACGATTAGACAAACCAATTTCTTCGTGATCATAGTTGATAGTCTTAGTGGGTTCTGAAGAATTTCTGTTTAATTCTGTATTCATACATAAATCCTCCTTAGTAGCGATTCCCTCTAATCGCAATGACAATGATCCTAAGATGTATAAAACAATACTTAATTAAAGTGGAAATATAAGATTTTAATAAAATGAAAAGGTTTACAACAAAAAGCAACAACTAGTAGACCCTAAAATCTTTTTAGAGCCTACGTATGAATGTTAGTTATGTTTTGGCCGATCGGTTGTGGACCTATCGACATATTCCATCGTGAATACGACGTCTTTCTTTCGAATTTGTTTCCCTTCTAACATACTCATCAGGATTGAGGTTGCTCTTTGTCCAATACCTAGTAAATCCACATGAACCGTAGATAATGCAGGAGTTATAAAGTCTGAAATCGGAACATCATCAGCTCCCACAACGGATAAGTCTTCAGGTACTGACAAGCCAATCATATCAGCTGCTTTAATCACGCCGATGGCTAAATAATCAGATGAGCAAACGATGCCTGTGATGTCTCTATGTTTTTTTAGAAACGTAGCTACTTCTGTTGTAGCTTTTAGAGCATCAAATTCAGCAATTTCAAAAACATTTTCAGAAGAATAATTTAAACCTAATTCATCCATTTTCTCTTTGTAGCCGTTCAAACACTTGACACTATGCATGGAACTCATCGGTCCATTTACAATACCAATATTTCGGTGCCCTAGCTCATAGAGAGCATTCACTGCTTGTTTGATACCATCTTCATCATCCGGTCGTACACAAGGGAAAGGTGATCCTTCTAAATAGCTACCTACTACGACAATCGGTAATCGAATACTCTCTAACCATTCTAAGCTTAATTCCTCATTTCTAGGTGAAAAAAGGATAACGCCATCTACGGCTTGAGTTTCAAGCAACCGTTTCTGCTGGGAAGAGGTAAACGACATCATCATATTATAGTCCGTCTGGTCAATTCCTTTTGCTATTCCTTCTAATACTGTTGAAAAGAATGGGTTATTTAAAATAAACGATCCCCTTGGAACTACAACTGCAATATTTCCTGTATTTTGTTTAACAAGTCCTCTTGCTCCTAAATTAGGACGATAATCTAACTCTTCCATTACTTTGCGAATTCGTTCTGCCGTTTTCGCACCAACACCAGGTTTATTTGTCAATACTCGTGAGACAGAAGCTGTTGAAACACCAGCTTTAAGTGCCACATCCTTGATACTTACACTCATAGTACATACCTCCGTGGGTCAAGTATACCTATCTATTATAAACGAGTCCCACCTAAATACTAAAGAGTAGTGGTTGCAAGATTGCCCCCACTACCTACAACATTTATTACGCTTTCACTTCATCTTTTAGTAATCCTACTTTTAGTAACCCTTGACGAATCTCTTCTACCTCTTCTTCTTTTAAAGGTAATACTGGACGTCTTGCTAATGAACTACTAATTAATCCACGTTGATACATTGCTTCCTTCATACGTAAATGTGAGGTTGAAGAAGGCTCATCCATTTTATATACAGCTTGCTTTAATTCAAAGATACGATCATACACAGCATTAGCTGCGGTTAGATCTTGATCTTTCACGCATTTCACTAGTTCTGCGATTAAATCCGGTACAAAACAACCAAAGCCAACTAATGCACCGTCGATTCCTTGAACTAAAGTAGGTAACAAGTATTCATCATGACATGTTAACAGTGAAACATCAGGCGCATTCTTTTTTAGTGCTCGAATATCTACTTCATATTGTGCAATATCTCGTTGTCCAACTTTGATAGACACAACGTTTGGAATAGCAGCCATTTCTAATAATTGGCTAGTTGTATACGATGTTTTTGTCCAAGTTGGATATTGATGAACAACGATTGAGATATTGATAGCTTCTGCCACGTCTTTAAAAAACTGTACTGGTGATTCTTCTTGCATCCCGAATCGTAGCCAAGAATGTGGAGGCATAAGAAGGATTCCACTTCCTCCAGCTTTTTCTACCGCTTGAGCATGTTGGATAGCCTCGATTGTTCCCTCTGCAGAAACACCAGAGATAACAGGAATGCGACCTTTTAATTCGTCAGCTGCAATTCGTACAGCCTCTGCACGTTCTTCAGGCAATAAAGTCATAATTTCCCCTGTATGACCATTTACTACAATTCCATTAACCCCTTCATGACCTGCGACCCAGCGAACTAAAGAGCGAAAGCCCTCTTCATCAATTGAATAATCGTCCTTAAACGGAATAAGAACTGCTGGAAATACGCCACTCCATTTTACTTTGTTTTTCATTAAAAACATCCCCTTTGTCAATTTTTAATTTATAGTAATCGTTTACGTAAATAATAATAAAATGAAAACGCTTAATTGTCAATATTATTTTTATTTTCTGACAAAATAAATTAAAAACCACCCTTTTAACCCCTCTAATAGCAGTTAAAACTATGAAATACACCATAAATGTAAAGTAAACGTTTACTAATTTAGTCCCGTAATTTTAAGCTTTTATTTTTAATAATTAACTTTAAAATTGGATTTTAAGGTTAATACCTTACTGTTAGTTTTGGAAGATGTGCACCTTGAAAACTATTTATATAAAAAGAACCCTTTGCCATAAAGGCAAAGGGTTTTCAAATTTATTGGAATAGGGGGAATACATTATTAGTCTGTCCATATTTATAGATTCATATACATATATCTTTAAAAATAAATCTGGTGATTAACTCTGTTATCAGAAAATAACTTTATCTTCGTTTTGTTATTCATTAAATAAATGCTAAAGTATTTCATATATTATTAAGGTTTCATCGTTTACACTTACTGGCGACAAATATGAACAAAATCAACAAGAGGTGCGTATGTTACCTGCACCAAAAACATGTGAGTAAACTAACTATGTTGAAGATTTACTAGGTAAATTATGAAACTAGACAGGGTAAAGGAAGCGACAGTGGAATGGCAAGATGTTCAAATGGTAGAAAATTAGCAATTAGAAAAGACCCTGTATCATTTAAGACGCAGGGCTCTTCTAAAGTTTTGTATATTGTTCAAATTATTTACAGGGTTCTATATTGTACCATACAATATAGAACCCTGCTACACTTTTTCACTTTGAAAATTTTGAATATAAAAAAGAATTCATTTCGAAAATAATTGTTCAAAATGAATTCTTTTTATATAGATTAAGGTCTATGGAAGTTGACCGTTTTTTCGTCATCTCCCGTTCGTTCAAACCAACCTCTAAAGGCCCAGTTATCGTATCCTCCGTCACCTTCATTAATAAACGTTCCTTCTTCAAATATCCAAACTCCAAACGTGATACCATCGTAATCTACGGTATCAAAATATTGGACACCTTGTAACTGGTTTGAATTATAACCTTGACTCAAATTCATGACCATTACATTATATTGTTGACCCGATTCAAAAAACGCTTTTTCCATTGCTCCTTTAACAAAACCACTTCGATTATCAGCCGTTTTAGCTGCATCTGCAATCGCTTGCCCAATTGCTACTGGATCGATCGCTACGTCTCCTCCAACTTCTGCAGCTTCTGCGGAACCAGCAAAACCTCCTAAATTCGGTAGAGCTAATGGCGTCGCTAACATAGCTAAACCTACGGCAGAAGCTACAACAGCTTGTTTCGCTCTTCTCATTTGATCTCTTCCTATTTTAGTTGATTCTTAGAACAACTATCCTTTTTATGAATATTAAAACAAAAATTCCATAATTAAGTAGATACAGGGAGGGTGAGAAAAAGTGAAATAAAGGTTTGAAAAAACCTGAAAATAATCTCGATTGGAAGCCAGATGAAGAAACAATGACACATTTAGAAATAGTTTGTCATGTTGTAGTATTAGATGCTATCCCCATCTATCTATTGAAAATTCAGGTAGCTTAAACGTACATTTTAGTAAAGACTTTTATAAAACGTCACTTACTTATTTGTTACCGAGTTGCTCTGCCAAACCGATTAAAAGTCCTTCTACTCCACGTATGTAGCAGAGCCGATACGAGTCCTCGTATTGAACCACTTCGCCAACGAGCTGAGCGCCATACATAGTGAGTCTGGACACCATTTCGTCAATGTCTTCAACAGTAAACATGACGCGTAGATAGCCGAGAGCGTTTACAGGAGCAGTCCGGTGATCCTGATATAGTAGGTGGGGTGAGAAATCTCGAAAGTTCAATCCTGCTGTGGCCATCCGGGGTAACCATCATCGCAATCTCTACGCGCTGAGAACCCAATCCCGTTACGCGGCCACCCCATTGACCTTCTACTGTGGCTCGTCCTTCAAGACTCAAGCCAATCTCCTCAAAGAAAGAAATTGCATCATCAAGGGATTCTACAACAATGCTGACATTGTCCATTCTTAGTAGTTTGTTTTTTTCTATATTTTTATCTCCTTATGTGTAATATTTTATTATCTGTTCATTTTCATAATCATTCTATTAAAAAGTTACAAATTCCTTTCAAACAAAACATTCTTACCCTGTCACTAAGCCATATTTGTTGTATATTTTATATTCTTTGTAGAAAAATGATCTATTTGCCAATAATACAAGAAGGACTTTACTATTTACTAAGCTAATTAATGAAAAAATCGATGTAATAATAATTCCGAATAGTGTATAGTAAAGAATAATTTTTCATTATATGTCTGAGAGGTGGGATTGTTATGGAAAAGCTAGAATATGAATGGGTAAAACAAGCACGACAAACTTTATTAGAGCAATGTAGAGAATTGAGTGAAGGTGACTTGGCGAAAGAGTTTGCATTTGGTTTTCAAAGTATTAGAGATTCTCTAGTTCATGTGGCAGGTTGCTATCATGCTTGGCTAGGTTCTTTTGTGCTTTCAGAAACATCATCACCACTATTCACAAAAGAAGTAATTAATACTATGCAAATAGACGATATTCAGCATTATTTTCAAAAGGCTGATAGATACGTAGAAAAAGTATTGGAGTAATTCACAGATAAATTTGATGAGTCTATTGAAAAAGAACTGGCTTGGAGAGCAAACAGTGGTTTGGTAAGAAAAACACCTCGTCAATTGCTTGTCCATTCAATTACTCATGAATCACATCATAAAGGACAAATTGTAGTTATGTTACGCCTATTAGGGCATACACCTAAAAATACGGACATATTGGGGTTACCTGAAAAAGAACCTTCCAAATAATAAATTAAGAAACCTTCTCACAAAGAGCAATGTTTTTGAAATAACGTATGTGCTCTTTGTGAGATTCGTAAAAGTAGACGTTTGTAGTTAATATAAAACCAATTAAAGGAAAAAGGTCCTTGTCGGAGGATATGTCTGTTATGGTGAACATATAATCTTCTCTAGAGGGTAAAGTCTATAAAGGAGTTTTTATTTATCAAAAAAGCTCGATAAAAAAAATAAAGTTAACTAGCTTTATTTTTTATAATATACATCCTTCTTTTCAAATAGTTGATTCTGTATACAAGTATGATATATTAGAAGTCATACTATTTTTTACAAATTTCAACGTAACTCTATTTTTGAGGAACCTCACGTCCACTGCTGAGGTTCCTCTTTTATTTTGTATGCGTAGCAACACATTCAAATTAGCGTTTGATTACACATTATGGTAAATCGTTTCATTAAATCCTTATATAGAGCTCATCACAGAAGACATTTCTTTAATAGGTAAATGTCTTCTGTGATCTTTTTAACCTGTTAATAACAAATAACCAGATATAAATATATAAGCACACCTTTAATTCAACAGGATTTTGATACCACTAAAGAATTTCAAAAAAAGTTCTTTATAGAATCCCTTTTTTATTTTAAAGCTTAACTTTTTAGTTCTACGTAGAAAAATATGTTTTACTCTCGGTTTGTCTTTTTCCTTAAATACTTTATGCTCGTGTTGTTTAAACAATTTATTCCCTATCCACTAACCCTTTCTTTTAAATAACCTAAAAATCCATTTTGGACTTTAACTATATGGTCACCGTTCCAAATACTATTGACCCTAAAGTAATACCACCTTCGAGATTCACCTAAAAATTCTCCAACGCTATAACCTTCTTTGATTAAATGAGCTTGAATTTCTTCTTTCCAATCATTAAACATCTTCTTCCCTCCTATTTAAGATTGTTAAGACTTTCCTTTTACTAATCCCCATTTCATTCAAGGGAAAACCAATCATTCTTATTATTCATATATGTTAGTATTATCTATATCATATAAGCTTTATAGCAATTCCAACTACGGTGAATAGAGCACCTTCAAAAGATTTGTAGAGGGTAACACGCCATAACAAAAAAGCCGAAAAGGTAACTATCGGCTTTTTGAATCATATGGTATCTATATACTGTGTATACAATTAGCAAGGGAGTTTAATCTTCCCAAACTTCATTCATTAAATCTTCAATTTCTTTTGCCAGCTTTTTCGTTTCACTTTTATCAATCTCAACCTTATCTCCCGTAATATAAACGACATCTCCAACTTGTGTATTCTTGGGAAAGATATCTTTAGGATAATCTTTTGTCTTTCCTTCAATTTCAACAACAGCAAATCCCTCTTCAAATCGATCAATAATCCCTTTTATCTTTTTCATAATTACCTCGATTTTTTAACAGAATAAGATGTTCCATCGCCTGTAATAATAATTGTACCACTTTGGTCTGTTCGCAAAATACTTGCTTTTGAATTTTTTAGTAAGTTCACAACTTGAGAAGTAGGGTGTCCATAGCTATTTTTACCAACGCTGATGACCGCATACTTAGGTTTTACAGCATCTAAGAAACTCTTACTTGTAGACGTTTTGGCACCATGGTGGCCTACTTTAAGCACATCTGCACGTAGTGTTTTCTTTGCGTTAATCATGTCTGCTTCTGCTTTTGTTTCAGCATCACCTGTAAATAAAAATGTATTCTTTTTGTAAGCCATATGGACAACAGCACTCCAGTCATTTAAATCACTGTTGGCATATGTTTTGGTAGGCCCTACAATTTGAGCATTTACATCTTTAACAGGTAACTTTACGCCTGCTTGTGCTGTTTGAATCTTTAATTTTTTCTTTTTAACAGCATTCAAAAAGTCTTTGTAAGCTTGAGTGTTATTACTTACTTTCGGTGCATAAACATTTTCTACTTTAAATGCATTAATAACTTCATCTAACCCACCAATATGATCAGCATCAGGGTGAGTAGAAATTAATACTTCTATATCATCAACTTTTTGTTTCTTTAAATAATTTACAACTTCATTTCCTTTTCCCTTGTTTCCCCCATCAATAACAATGTCCTCACCATTAGGGGCTTTAATATAGATACTATCCCCCTGGCCTACATCGATGTAGTGTACTTTCATGGTTTTAGGTGTTGCTGCGTAGGATGAAGCTGGAGCTGCAGCAATCCCTATTCCTATAGCGAGCGAAGAAACAATCTTGATAACACGGCTCTTCATTATTTTATCCCCTTTTGATAAATGTATTTTTACTTGTATTGTTCATTTATAGCAAAATTAATTTTACTACATGAATCCATCTGTTAATACAAATAAATTTGAATATTTTTACTTATAAAGGTGATAAAAGTCATGTTATAAGTAAAGATAAGTAACAAAATGGAGGTAAATAGTAATGAAATGTGCTATTTTAAGAATTAGGTGAGATTGACATTTTAGGAGAAGTGGACCTTATGATCAAGCTACTACATATAGTTAATTCTAAATTCCCAATATGTACAATTAGCTTGAAAGAGAGGTGTTTTCAGATATTATGTCACAGGCAAACAACTAAAAAGTGATGGATGTAGAAGATAAGCAACAAATTATTTGTTGTGAAAGGTGTTTCTATACTACACAATCCAATTTAGCTTGAGCTCGGTGGTAACTGTAGTTTGACTGTTTTTAAAATCTTATAAAGGGGGCATGTGAATGAAGAAAGAGCTCTTATTTGAATCGTATGTCTTGCTGTTTGATATTGAAATAACACTTGCCAGTATAATAGAAAAAGAAATGACCACATATTATGGACATTTATGGCGACAAATTTTTTTCGCTGAAGGTGGAACTCAACTCTCCGATAATCTCCCCTTATTATTTCGATTAAATCTTCTACAAGGTATCTTCACTGATCATGAATTACACGACCTATGTATATTAGTAGATGTAAAAAACACTTTGAGTCAACAATCAACTATTTCTCAGGATGATTTTGACCACCTTAAGTATTTTTCTCACCAACTAAACAGAAAGAAACTTCTCTCATTATCTATCTAACTTCATTTACAGTGAAAGCTCTTAAAAACACCTAATCATAATAAGAAGTAAATAGGAGTTATACTTTTAAGCATTCAATTGAATATGAAAAGCCTACTTGTTCTTATACAAGTAGGCTTTTCTGCTACGTTGAAGTGCTTAAAAAATTTACGTATCATTTCAAAGAAATTATAGCATTGTCTATTTACATTTGTAGAAAATCTTCTACTTTTACATCTTTCTTTAATCTCTTTAATCCTCTATTTATTTTATGTACAGTTGAAAATTTGGGTATGTACTTCTTATCGTTACACAACCTTGAAATCGTATGACGGCTCAGATTTGTTGCTTGTTCTAGTCCTAATTGATTTATATCTTCTTGTTTATCTAACCATCTTCCAAAACGTGTTCTTTGTTTTCCCAAGCCTAACATTACTATAACTCCTTTTTAGACCCAGTATGTCCTATATGTTGTTTTTTTAAACTTTGGCAAAAAAACAACATATAGGACAAGCATTAGCTCATATCATAAATTAAGACGTCAGAAAGAGACGTCAACTTAAATCATCGGGAATGGAGCGAATGAAATGACAAAAGAATTAGCAATCGCGTTATTGAATCGAAAAGACGTCTATTTAACGTTAGAAGGTAAGCAGAGGTTAGAGGTCATTCTAAAAGAGAAAAACGCGTATGAAGAAAAATAAGAAGCCGAAAAATCGTGTAGACACCTATCGACCAACTGTGCGGTATCATTCCATTTATCGTACCTATGTGGATAGTCTATTTCAGGCTACCGAATTAGACCGAAATCAAATTATGAGGTGTGCGCTTTTTACAGCAGCGCACAACCCTATTTTCTTAGCATTAATGAGTCAGTATAAAATGAGTGACGTCCCTCTCCCCTCCTCACCATGGCAGCCTTCTTCCCACCCGTTATGGATGGAACAAGAGCCTAACATCGAAGAGAAAGGAGGAAGAGAACATGATGACTTTGAGAGAAAAGGAACGTCTACAAGCACTTCTACATTACTTGGAACATCAACAGACGGCCAATCAATCTCTGGAACAACTACTCAACCCAACCAACAGTTCTCTAACAATGAAAAGGCAGCACGAATTACGAGACGTCAGCAACCGATTGAGAGACGATCAAGGGAGATTCCTACTTTACAATTATCAAACAATGGAGGAATTAGACTTGATTTTAGATAAAGAAGCTGAAGTACAACGAAAACTTAAAATAGAGCCGATTGAAGGTTCTTATAATAGCTATGCGGTGCATGAAAAGGAAAAGAGGGATTGGAGTGGTAATATCTATTTGGCGTGTGTTGCAGCGATTTTGGCCATTTCCTTTTTCACCTGACGTCTTTTTAGAATAGTGTCGATATTTTGGTCATAAACATATAGCATGAATACAATTAAGACCGCCTTATAAACTGATACATAATGGGCGGTCTTTGTTGCGAATATGCAGTTCATTTTACGAAAAATAAAAGGCTGGAGGCTCACTCATTGCACATGCTTGTTATTTCAATTCATCTTCAGTAAGATTTTTCACGTCTAATTTCCCTGTATGAACAGGAGTAAGTTCAACCCTGTCATCTTTTCCAGATTTCTGATCGATAAATTGAAATTGTGGTAGTATGACTTTTTTATCAAGATCTACTGGGGCAATAATAAATTGTTTATCATAAGGAGCTATAACAACATATTTTTGTTCATCTTTACTTACAACATAATAATTAGTTTTGGTGCTAGCACGATACTCTCCAAATATAGAGGCTACTCCTATAATAAATGCCGTACTTAAAAATATTAGGGAAGCTGGTTTCAGTTTTTTTAAGTCATCAAATACTATAATGATTGCAACTGGTATTACTAAAATAGCCGATACAATCATTTTATTACTAAAAGCTTCCCAACCATCCATAAATAAAACAAAAAATGCTTCCAGTACATTAATACTTATCATCAATACATACATGGTTTTAACAGCGATTTTAAAGCGTTTATTATACTTAAAAAACTTAGGCTCCTTCGATAAACTAATTACAAGAAGAAGTAAAGTTGTTATAAGTACAAGAAGAATGATAATACTAGATATACCTTGTTTACTAAAATCTATAAACTGCTTATCAATGTGATAATAGTCGAGAAACATCCATTGATACAAATAATAAATACCATAAGAAATTAAGCTACTTATGCTTAACAAGATAGTTAAGTCCGCACTGATAAATTTCCCCTTAAAAAAATTAAATATAGATTCCCCAGTATCTGAATTATTTTTCTGTCCCTCTTTTGTTTCATTGTTTGTATTCATGCTCATTCCTACTTCTGATATTCATACATAACTGGAACTTTATCCATTTTAACGGTTTTGGCCACAATATAACGACGGTAACCATCTTTCAAGATATTCGATCCTTTTTCAATCGTTAATGGCTCATCGAGACGCCCTGTACGTTTCACAAAATCAATGACCTTTTGTGTTTTTTGAGGGTTTGGACGTGTCTTTAAGAACTCTTCAGGTACGATGATTTCGTCGAAACTTAGAAGATCTTGTGTCCCTTTTGGCTGATTTGTTATTTGTTTCTTTTGTGGCTCCACCTTTTTCTCTTGAATAGGTGTCTCCTTCACTTCTGTCTGTACTTTTTCAGCTTTCTTCTCTTCATTTGCTGCAGGTTGAGAAGTAGGTGCCGGTTTTTCTTCCTGTTTGGTAGCAGCAACTTCTTGTTGCGCTGCAGAAGCCTCTTGTTTGGCCTCTTTTTTATCGTTTGGTTCATTGTCTTCTTTGTCTTTCTTATTCGGGAGAACGGTAATCTGGAAGCAGATTACACCTACTTCACCAGGGCATTCATCAATAGGAATGTCTAAAGTCGGTTCTCCTTGAATTAAGATTTTTTCATTCATAATACTTTTTTTCGTGAGACCTGTTTTGTTAAAAGCCTTCTTTGCAACAAATACCGTGTACGAAATAAACGTACTCTTCTTCAAGCCTTTAGGCGCAGATGGTGATCCTTTTTCACGCATATCAAAGGCAACATAGCGATCGTATTCTCGTAGTGGTCCTGTGGCTGATCCAGTTAACGTAATTTTATGTGGCATAATGTGCTCCTCCTGCGTAGATATAGATTTATTTATTATTTAGAACAGTGTTCTAAATAAACATATCCTAATAATAATTTAGCTTCTAAGGGATTTCTTCACTTTTTACATTTTCCCGTGTCGTACATATAACCAGAGACCATGTGCATACTTGTAGTGTGGACTTGTAGCTCAATGGCAGAGCAGCCAGTCGTATTACACTATACAACTTTGGCGTCTTGCAGGTTTAAATCCTGCCAAGTCCTCTCTTAAAACACTGAATACGTTAGAAATAGTGAAAGTCCTTGCTATGCTTTAACTATTTTTAAAAATTAAGAAGCTGGTTCCTTTAATTTAGCATATTGATGCAATAAGTCTTGCTCCTCAGGTGTTAATGCTTGTCTTAAATCTTGTTTCAGTTCCGCCATTTCTAATGAACTGTACGTAGAGCAATGTTCTTGCAGCAAGTATTCCTCTTCTGGTGTAAGTTCTTGCCCTAAGTCTTGCTTTAACTGAATCATTTCAAGCTGTTGTTCTAAAGATATTTCTACTTTTTTTGTACCCTTCTCTTGATCCTGCTCAGCCTCTAACCAATCAGGAACGATTTCTTTACGGATAATATGTTTTGGTATAAACAATTTTGTTGATGACTCTTCTTTATGTATAACTTCCTCATGAGTTGGATATACTGATAAATAATCCTGGTTTTTAGGATCTACCAACTGATAGAATTGGTTTTTCGCAATTTTATAGAGTAATTGGCACATATTATCTAAGGACAAAGAATTGCCTTTATGATTAGCTTCATGTACATATTTGTCTAATGCAATAATAGATGTATACGCAATTTCATGTACTTGCCCTTTGGTAATATCAATCTCTGTATCCCGTTTGACCGTTTTTGCAGCATTTTGAATGCGAGCATAAAAGTCTTTTAATTGATGACCATACTTACCTGCATAGACTTGATTGACTTTCTTAGGAACACCTTTGATATAGGTAAATGACTGTGAAGCAGACATTAAATGATTATTTATATGATTTACAGGTAAATCAAGGTTAATAAAGGCACCAGGTGATTTATCAGTCTCTAAGCTTGGTGTATCAACGTTTTCTGCACTTTCTGGAGACATCACAGGAAGCGTCACAGGAGTTGTCATTTCTTCTTGTTGGACCGTTTGTATACCTGTTGTATCATGGGCAAAAAAGATTTCGTCGCAAATCCGATTAAAGTTCTTATGACTTTTAAGAATAAATACATAGCTATCAGGGTGAGTACCTGTTGCATCCTCTTTAATGTAACGTGCTACAAGGACAAACGGCGTCGCTTTTAACGAACGTACAAAACGAGAAACCGTACTTTTAGAAACTTCAAATTTCTTCATGAGCGTTTCAGAACGAATGGCCTGGATGCCTGTAGCCACTAGGTTATAGATGACATGATCGAGCATTTCCATTCTTTTTTTAGGAAATTCTTTATGTATGGCTGATTGGTTCTGTTTGTAATGAGTACGGATAATTTCTAAAAACTCTTCTTTCTTTTTCCGAAGTGTGGATTTGTTCTTCCATAACCACTTAAACCGTCCGTTGAAGGTGTCTACATCTCTTAAATAGCAGGTTAATATTTTTGTCATTTGTTCATCTTCTCCTTTAAGGAACAAAAAAAGACACTGTTTCCCTGGAAAAAGGAAAACAATGTCGTGATTTTGATGAACTAAGCCCTTGAAATAGATAGCTATTTCATATAAAATAAAACCATAAGTTTTATTTTATAGAAAAACTAAATCTATTAACAAGAGACTTCGACAAGTGTTTTCCCTACCGTAACTAGGGGGAACGGTTTAAGAGTGCTACCAACACTTCTTAAACAGTTGAAGTCTTTTTTCTATTCCGGTCATTTTTGTTAGTTTTATTATAGCGTTAACTAGTCTCATAATTCAATAAAAATTAGCAAAATATATCAAAACGAGTATTTTAGGCTAATCTTTTTTATTTAAGTAATAAATAATTAAACAAATATTTGCTTATAAAACAAAATCTATCTCTACTTTTAATCAGCATGTAAAAGGTTGTCTTTTATTTTGTTTACAAAGGATCTTCTAAATTTATAGTATCAAAAGAGGCATTGAACTTAGTTAATTTAGCTTAACTAAGTTCAATGCCTCTTTCCTTCTCTCTATTTCACATTTATTTAAAATCAGATTAATTATTAATTTTATTGAATATCATACTCTTTTTCAAGTCGATCTACTAAGTGTTCGCTTATATAGTCCTCTATGAAAGATCGTTTTTTATTATAATCTTCTTCCTTCTTGAAGCTAAATAGGCCAGTTTTCACAGTTATAGTACGATCCTCTTCAGGTAAAGTACCCCATTTTTGAATTGCTTCTTTTCTTAGTTTGTTTCTAATTTTCAATTCGTTTAGACGTTGCTCTTTTTCTAATATTCTTTGGTTATCTGTGGTTGCAGATGTTTCTGGGAGTGCCTTTAGTACATCTTGAAATTGAGATAGAATCTCTTGATTTGTTTGTCCACTTTGTTTCATAAATGTTGTTAAAACCTGAACCATAGAATCAATTTTCTCAGTTGCTTCTGCTAATTGTTCTTCTAAATCTACTATCTTCTTCTCAAAAACTGTTTTCATGGGCTCATTCTTTTCCAACATCTCAGATGTTGTTTCTCCGTTAAAATGTGAACGGATTTGCTTAATAGAATAGCCATTCTCTTCTTTTAATCTCTTAGCCTCAAGCAACATATCAATTTCTTCTCTTTTAAAACGACGATGACCACCTTGAGTTCGGATCCCTTGAATATTAAAATCCTCTTGATATCGCCTAATTGTTTGATCAGAAAGACCAGTAAGCTTTATCACTTCGCTTAATTTGAATTCTTCCTCAGCTTGTTTCAAAATTACCCCCCCTTTTTTCTCAAATATAATAACAACAAATTTGTTGTTATTATAACAGAACTTACACTGATTTTTGAGAGATTTAATGATGGATTTTATGTTAGATTTACAGTGTTTTTACTATTTTGATTGAATAAATAATTTAAAGTTCTAGTCTATTATAACAAAGTTCTTACACAGACTAAAGAGATGAAACCTAACTCTGAATCTATAGTAAGTGGTTGTTAAGTTTGGGCTAAGGAAGTCAAAGAGATGAAACCTAACTCTGAATCTATAGTAAGTGGTTGTTAAGTTTGGGCTAAGGAAGTCAAAGAGATGAAACCTAACTCTGAATCTATAGTAAGTGGTTGTTAAGTTTGGGCTAAGGAAGTCAAAGAGATGAAACCTAACTCTGAATCTATAGTAAGTGGTTGTTAAGTTTGGGCTAAGGAAGTCAAAGAGATGAAATCTAACTCTGAATCTATAGTAAGTGGCTGTTAAGTTTGGGCTAAGGAAGTCAAAGAGATGAAATCTAACTCTAAATCTATAGTAAGTGGCTGTTAAGGTTGGGCTAAGGAAGTCAAAGAGATGAAATCTAACTCTGAATCTATAGTAAGTGGTTGTTAAGTTTGGGCTAAGGAAGTCAAAGAGATGAAATCTAACTCTGAATCTATAGTAAGTGGCTGTTAAGTTTGGGTTAAGGAAATTAAAGAGATGAAATCTAACTCTGAATCTATAGTAAGTGGCTGTTAAGTTTGGGCTAAGGAAGTCAAAGAGATGAAATCTAACTCTGAATCTATAGTAAGTGGCTGTTAAGTTTGGGCTAAGGAAGTCAAAGAGATGAAATCTAACTCTGAATCTGTAGTAAGTGGCTGTTAAGTTTGGGCTAAGGAAGTCAAAGAGATGAAATCTAACTCTGAATCTGTAGTAAGTGGCTGTTAAGTTTAACTGAAGTTGAACTATATTCAGGGATTTGAGTGTGATTTTTTATTTGGTCGCCATTTAATTCAACTAAGGTTAAACTTGTGAGAGTTTGTAATAATATAACTATATTTATTGGATTTTAAGTTCAACTTAAATTTAACTAAAGGGGAGGGGATCTAAATGCAAGTCTAAAATATGGAATTTTTAAACATATGGTTGATTGGGATTTTGATATTTTCTTAACTATTAGAATAATAGCTTTTAATTTTTTATTAAATATACGACTTTAGAACTTCCTTTATTGTAAAAATAATCAATAAAAGTAATTAAATTCCATTTAATTGTAATTCATAAACATTTATGTGGGTCAAATGAATCCGAAAACAGACTTTAACTAAATGTAAAAAAAAGGGATTGTGTTCTATTTGAAACTGAAAGAAAGTTTGATAAGCTAAATTGTAAATATAACCAATGTTTTTACACTATCAATGAAGTGGAAGTGAAGCGATGACTAAAACAATTATTTTTGATTTTGATGGCACTCTAGTTGAATCAGGACAGGTAGTATTTGATCTTTTTAATAGCTTTGCTGATAAATATAAGTACAATAGAATGCCTCAAGAACAAAGCAATTATATTCGTACAATTACATTTAAGGAACGCTTTAAAAAGTTTAATGTTCCATTATTTAAAATTCCGATGTTAACGATTGATATTGTAAAGAAGTACAAAGAAATGATTCCAGATCTTGAGACAATTGGAGACATTAAACGTGTGTTACACGAGTTGAAAGAAGAAGGGTTTAAGTTAATTCTTGTTTCCGCAAATTCGAAAGAAAATATTAGAAAATTCTTAAAACTGAATAAGATGGATTATTTTGAAGAAATCCTTACTTCTCATCGATTCTTTGGAAGGCATGTCACACTCAATAATTACATAAAAAAAACAAAGACACCAAATAAAGATGTTATATTTGTCGGTGATGAACATCGTGACATTGTAGCCTGTAAGAAAAGTAATATCAAAATTATATCAGTGACATGGGGGTATGATTTCGAGGTGCTTTTAAATGAAGCAAATCCTGATTTCATTGTAAGAAAACCAGAAGAAATCTTAAGCGTTATTCAAGAGGTTGTCTAAATGATTACTTTGTTCCTAGTGAGTGGTGTTTTTGCGATTATCTGTTATAAGTATGATCCAAAATCACCGCCTTTAAGATGGGTAGTATTTCTTTTGATTTGTGGTTCATTAGCTGGTTTATCCCGTGCTATCATTGAAACTTTTATACCTGCTTTAAATAGGAATGATATAAATTCAGAGTGGATTAACACATTACTATATTATTTAAGGATTATAACGGGATTTGTTTCTATCTATTTTTGTCCATATGGCATTTTGATGCATGCAATTATATATAGTACAAAGCTTAAAGCCAAAATCACAAGGGTTTTAAAGTGCGCGTTATTAATTCCTATACTATTTATGCTTAAGACAACTGTCTACGTACCTGACATCATACCTGATTTTGATAACATGATCTACTGGGCTGTTCCTTATATCATTATTGCTTGTATTCTTCACCTTTATGGATACTTTACGGAAAAGGACAGACAACAAAAAAAAAGTCGATTTATAACATTATCTCTGATGTTTCCAGTGATATTATCAGCTCTTATTTTAAATTATATTATGCGTGTATTTAATAGTGGCAATCAAGAATGGCGATATATTATTTTTTTCATTGTCGCTTCATTCTTTGTTTTTATTTGGAAAGCTCTTAGTGCAGCTGGTTCTTTGAATGGAATTAAGCTTAGGTATGAAAGACAAGCACATGAAAGAACAAGACAAGCAGTCAACCAGGGGGCAGCTTTAATAAATCATGCTATAAAGAACCAGATATATAAGATTGATACTAGCTTACATACTATTGATTTAAGTCATTTAGATGACTCATCTAAAAAGTCTGTTCAAATTATTGATAGAAGTGCAAAACATTTAATGGAGATCATAGAACGAATGCACCATAAGACTCAAGAGATTAAAATTGTTAAGAGTAAAAATAGTTTGATCGATCTTCTAGAGGCCAGTTTAGAAAATGAAAAATCAGAGTTGGATAAAAAGAGTATAGAGGTTACTAAAGTATATACAGTCAAAGAACCTTACGTTTTTTGCGATAAAACACATACATTTGAGGTGTTTTTAAATATACTAAGAAATTCAATTGAAGCAGTAGAGGGAAATGGAAAGATTAAGATCTCAATCTTACAAAAAAACAGTAAGAATGTAATGGTGCGCTTTTCGGATAATGGAATTGGTATTCCTCAAGATCACTTAAGGCATGTTACTGATCCATTTTTTAGTACTAAACAAAATAAAAGTAAAAATTATGGTATGGGCTTAAATCAGTGTAATGAGGTCATGTATAAGACAGGTGGTAGTCTTAAAATAGATAGTAAGGTCAATGAAGGTACAACACTCACGCTAATATTTCCAATACATTTGAAAAAGGATGATGTATATGAAGAACATGATTCGCGTCGTGCTAATTGAAGATGATCCAGATTGGCTCAGTATCATGGAAAATATCATTGGAAAAGAAGAAGACATGATGCTAGTAGGGTGTGCCCAAACACAAAGAGAAGGTATAACACTTTCTCATGCTCTAAGCAATATTGATATATTCCTTGTAGATATTAATTTATCCGGTGCTAATCTCGATGGGATATATACGGCATTAGAGTTAAAACGTAGCAAGACATCTAAAGTTATTATGTTAACATCTCTGTCAGACGAGGAAGTTATTCAGCAAGCTTTTACAGCCGGAGCAACAAATTATATTTTAAAAAAGGATGCTGTTCGTATACCTGAAATTATTCGTTCTACCTACCATACTGAAACGAATCCAGTCGAGGTGTTGTTAAAAGACTATCGCCGTATGAAGACAGAAGAGCAGCTTAAGGATTTAACAAATGCAGAAAGAGAAGTTTTTGAATATATTGAAAAAGGATACTCTCGTAAAAAAATTACGCTAGAGACACATAAATCCGACAATACACTGAAAACACATTTTAAAAACATCTTCAAAAAATTATCGGTATCTAATACAAAAGATCTTATAAATAAAGTGAAAACTGGCGGCCTAAAGTGACTTGTTAAATTAACAAGTCGCTTTTTTTGTTTGCAAAAAGGGTGATATTTCGTCACCCCTTGTCTAAAAAAGGGTGAAAAAATATCACCCCATTTACAAAATAGGGTGATGAAAAATCACAGTATGCAAGTTTTCAGAACTTATATATCCTATATTTAGGAGTTACTTTTTATGGATTCTAGAAAGTCTGTGAAAAGCTTTCTTTCCTTTTCTCCCAGTTGTTCAAATGCTTTTATTACGGGAGATAGGTTAGTTAATACAGGTATTATATCTGTTGTAAGTAAGCTCAAAATGACTTTGATTTCTGATGGTGACAAGTCATTTAGAATGTTAAATAGTTGTTCCTTATTTGGGTTATCTGTTTTAAATTCTTTTGAAATATCATCTGGAAGCACGTCATATAGAGTAACTCCTAATGCCTTACAAATTCTTATTAACGTTTTAATATCAGAAGTTGAATGACCGTTTTCGATCTTGCTTATCGTACCTTGTGAAGTATTAGAAAGCTCGGCTAATGTAGTAGTCGACATAAATATAGACTTTCTAAAGCTTTTAATGTTATTTCCAAGTTCGAGGTTAAATTGATCCATAAATTCATCCACCAATTGCAAAATTTTTTAATTTTATTATATCAGAAATAAACAAAAGGTGTTTTTGGTAAAAAATATTAAAAATAGAATAAAAATAATTGACTAAATTATTCGATATAGAATATACTGTGTTCAAGGAGGTGCTGGAAATAAAGACCATACGAGAAAAGAGGTTAGAAAAGAAATGGAGCCAAACTCATTTAGCTCAGTTATCAGGAGTCCCGCAACCCACTATTTCTCAAATTGAAAATGGGACTCGTCAATATCCAACGTTTGAAAATATGAAGAAAATCGCAGAGGCATTGGATCTTAGATTAGAAGATATTTTCTGACCAGGTCAGAAGGATATGAACTAAGTTTTTAAATAATTAACAGCTTAAAGGGGCGATGAACATGGAAGCACAAAAGCGACTAGCATTCTATGATATATCAGATGCACGAGCGAAAAGTGCCAAAACCTTTGATGGAAAGTTGTATACGTTAAAAGGAGGGGTAGCTGTAGAAAAAGGAACGGGCGATGTCAAACGTGTAGCTGATATTTATTATGAAGTACGCTCAGTAATGGATCAGGCTCATACCATCGTCGCTAAGCGCAGAAAGAAAGATGAGGAATTGAAGGAAGTTTTACAAAAGACCTGCTAGTTCTTAGATGCAGCATACAAGCGATTTTGAAACGTGCCGAGAGCACGAGAAGTGGTACCTTGACAATTACATATTGCGTGCCTCCCCTAAACGGATCACAAGGGGATTAAGGTATACGATAACGATAAGGTTCGATGAGTGCGTCCTAAAACTCATCGGTGATCTAGCAATAAAACAGTGACGGTGTATCCATGATCTGTGAAGAGTGATGGCGTGAGGGTAACTCCGAAGAAGCGACAACACTTCAAACAGTAGATACACGAGGTTCTTCGTACATGCCGAAAACGTTGTGCATTATTGGGCTTAGTGGAAACTATGCATGCCAATATAGGGTTTGCCCTTCCAGCCAGAAACGGGTATATATTTCCTTTCATAGCCTTGAAAAGACAGAGATGATCGCTAAACCTATGGTAAAATATTACTCTCGGTAGGTTTCAGAATCGCTTGTTATGTCTGAATATTAAGAACAAAGGAGAATGGTTATGAAAAACAAAAAATGGTTACTTTCTGCGGTGGCAGGAATCGTTGTGGCTCTTGGAATAGGCACAGCGTTTGTCTCTTCCTACAATTCAAGTGAAGTGAAAGGAAATGGTGAATTAGAAGAATTAAGTCCTCTTCAGATGAAGAAATTTATGAAAGAAGATGGTACAGGATTTATTATGTTCTCTTTTAATAAGGAAAATCGTGATTTATATATGAATGATGTTAAACGTGCAATGCAACAAGAGAATGTTGAAGGAAAGGAGTTAGATGGTCATCATCCTAAATTTGATGGTTCTAAAAGTCAAAACGACTATGGATTAGATCAACATGCTGATACTTTGGCTGTCTATAAAGATGGTGAGTTAAAACAACAAATTGAGTTAGATGAATATGATCCATCAAAATTAGAAACAGAACTTTCGCATTTTATCGAAACATCTAAAGAACTGTATTTCGAAGAATAAGAGATAAGCTTTGAAAGGTGGTGGTATCTTGACGATCTCCCAAAAGGAATTAAAGAAATCCAAAGACCTCGTGGAAAAGTTGCTAAAAGTGAATGGAAACAAATACAATGACTGGCTACATCAACAACACCAACAGTTTATTGAAGAAAATCAGGATTTAATTCTTCAAGCATTAAGCGTCTTTACAGGTGAAGAAGAGGAGGAGGAAAAAAGCGAACCGAAAGCAGCTGAATCAGTCCCTGTAAGACCACAAAGTATTCCAGTAACACAAAACTAACGAAAAAGAGGAGTGAAATACATGTTAGATTTATTAAATAGCGTGGATGTGACGCAGTTAACTTCGCATTTAACCCTGGGGGCGGCAGATGGTATGAACGGCCTCATCGAAAGTGGAAAGTCCATTATCAAATGGTTGCAGCGTATTGCGATGGTTGCCGCAGCTCTTGGCTTTTGTATAGGTGGTTATCACTTAATTTTAGGTGGAGAACGGGGTCGTCATAAATGTATCGCATGGTTTGTTGGAGGCGCAGTTGGGTTAGTGGTTGTCATGGGTGCTTATGCATTAGCTGAAGGTGTAAATACAAATATCCGATTCGGAAGTTAAGAAAGCTATACAGTCGATTGTATAGCTTTTTTCTATGCTCATTTTTAGATGAAAGGAATGGAGAAACATGCTGTCTGTCATGTTTATAAAAAGTGAGACAAAAGAGTTAAAGCCATTTCAAAAGTTATCGATTCCAGAAGCATGCGAGATAACAGAAACATTAGAAATACAGTATCGACGTACTAGAAAAAAGACTCATGCTGATTTTTTTATCCTCGATGAAGAAGATCAAGAGGTATATGCAGGAACATTGTCCATTGGATCGGGGCATGCTCGTCATGTAGTCGATCATATTAAGAAAAAGTTAAGCTCTTTAAAAATGGACGATATACAGGAAGCTCGAAAGAGAAGTTTTGTTGAACAATTGGAAAAGGAAGTACCGGAACATCTGAAAACAACAGATGGTTCTTTTTCTTTAGAGGAAGAAAAAGAGAATCATATGCAAACGACTCCAACACCTGTCCTTTCTACTCGTAATCGAAGGTTGATCTATGGAGGAGGGATTTTATCCCTTCTTATCCTTTCAGCAACGTGTTTTTCGACGGTAGCTACTTCTCAAGATCGAGCTGAAACCATTCAAGATTTACAAAAACAAGTCAAACTTGAACAAAAAATAACAGGAACATATGAAAGAGCGCTCTTAGGGGATTCAGAAGGGGCTTTAAAACAGCTTTCTTCTATTGATGAACAAAGTCTTACGAACGAACAGAAAAACGTTTATATGAACCTTCTCGTCGATCAAAAAAAGTATAAAGAAGCTGTTAAGCTTCAGGGAAACCATCCAGAAGTAGTGGAAAGCATGATTTCAAAGAAGGGGGATGTTAATGCGTTAAAAGAGTTCCAACAAACGTTTCCTTCGCCAAATGGAGCTTTTGATCTTGCCTATCACGAACAGCGATGGGGAGATATGATGAGCCAATCAGGAGTAGACATGACGGATAAACGATATGAAATGAAGGCTTATGGATATCTGAAGCTAGATAAAGTAAAGGAGGCCAAAGAAGCAGCAGCACATATTCAAAGCCAAGAATTGAATCAAAAAATAGAAACCTATGAAAAAACGAAAAAAAATATAGAAGAAACGAAAAAACAAGTGGAGGAAGAGAACAAGAAAGACAAAAAAGATGAAAACAAAATCAAGTCGTTAACGGATCAGCAAAAGAAACAAGAAGAAGCTTTAAAAAATTTATAAGAAAGGATGAATAAGATGTATACACAACAAAAAGTGAACAATCAGAAGCAAGCCTTTGTCGTAGGGGTCGAGTACTATGAAGAAGATTTATTTTTAGAAATCGAATTAGGCACGTTTTACACGACTCAGCTCCATGCTCAACGTATTGCGAACAGTGTTCATAATGTCATTCTTTTAGAGAATCAGATTGTCATTATCTTTAAAAATGCCGATTCGATCACTCTTACAGACGAATTTCTGAAATATGCGTTTAAGTTTCGATTATGCACGAAACCAACGATGCCTCCTTTTGATATCTCCAAGCTCACTCAACAAGAAAAAGACGACTTAATTTGTAATGAAGCCTATATGGTGACAGAAGAGGATATGAAAGAGGTGCAATGGGACATTAACACGGCTTTTCGCTACCTTCAACATAAGTATGAGGCAAGAGATCAAACGTTCTTTTCTCTTTCATCGAGTGCCTATTATGTCATTCCTACTTCTGAAGAGATTGACCAGGAGGGAATGAGAAATGCAACCTAATAAATCCATCAAATATGTGTTCGCTGAAAAACAAGTACTTATTCCTTTAAGTGCTTGTTTTTTTGCGTCTATTCTACTCATCTTAAATTTTCTTTTTAACATAATGAGGAATCTCGTTCAAACAACGTTTAATGATGTATTTGAACCGCAGCCTTTTCATTTGAAAACATCTTTTCTGACAGAGATTCATCTTCAACAGTACACACCTTTATATGGAGCGATGTGTTTAGTGGCTGCCTTATTAACAGCAAAATTTGCATACCACATTCGATCCAACTTCAAAGATTTAAACCACAATCAAAAAGGATCGGGGCGATTTACAACAAGAAGTGAACTGAAAAAGCAATATCGAAAAGTGCCTGAAAAAACAACAACGTATCAAGGTGGAGGTGGTGTACCTGTTTCACGTATTCAAACCTATGACCTCCTTCAGAATTGGAAGGAATATAGAGCTTTAAAGGGAATAGAGAAGCTTCTCAAAACTCATAAGCTTTTTTCAAAAAGAGGATATTTACTTATCGATGATTCACCCGTTAATAATTTAATCATTGGGATTACACGATCAGGGAAAGGGGAAACGTTTGTTTTTCCAACAATCGACGTATACTCTAGGGCTGAAAAGCAACCTGCTCTTGTACTCAACGATCCAAAAGCTGAGATCCTTGCAGCTTCGAAAGAGATTCTTGAAAAGAGGGGGTATCATATTGAAGTTTTAAACTTACTCAATCCATTAGAATCAATGAGCTATAACCTGTTGGAAATGATAAAAGAAACCTATAAAGACGGTGATTATTCTACTGCCCAAGCATTGTGTAATACGTTATCCTATACGCTTTACTACAATCCAAATGCCAAAGATCCGTTCTGGCAACAATGTGCCATGAGTTTATGTAATGCCATGATTCTTGCTGTAACGGATAAGTGTATTAATGAAAAGGAAGAGCATAAAATTACGATGTACACAGTAGCGAATATGTTGTCGGAGTTAGGCTCTAAAGAGGTTGTGATTAATAAAAAAGGAGATACGCAAAATGCGTTGGATTTGTATTTTGATGGGCTTCCCACAGAAAGTGTAGCCAAAATGCAGTATGCGACATCGAACTTCTCAAAAGGCACGACAAGAGGAGGGATTTTCACTCAAACAATGAATGGTTTATCCATTTTTACGTTTGATGAAATTGCCAAGATGACCTCTAAAAACAGCGTCGATTTAAAACGTGTGGGTTTTGGAAAAACAATCAAAGGAACAGCAGCACCTCTTACTCGCTTAGAGATCATCTTTCTAGACGGTCAAACGGAAACCATTAAAACGGATGGAAAAGGATTATTCGAACTCAACTTTACAAGTGATTTGAAGCAAAATGATGAAATTATTCTAACCGAAAAGTTGAGTGATAAAATTGTTACTTCGTCCAGACTACAATCGGTTATTTCTATTAACAGAATCACGAAAGAGACAGGAACTACTGCATTTACAGTTGAAAAGCAGCATCCAACCATTCATGTAAAGGAAGTGACGTATTTTACAAAACCAATTGCTATATTCATGGTCACACCTGACTATGATTCAAGTAATCATGTGATAGCATCGATTTTTGTTCGTCAGTTGTATTATATACTTGCCAAAAATGCTTCCTTGGCACGAGGAAACAAGTGTCATCGAGAAGTCATTTTTTTACTTGATGAGTTCGGAAATATGCCTGCGATTGAAGGAATGTCGAACATTATCACCGTTTGTTTAGGTCGAAATATACGTTTTAATTTAGTTATTCAAGCATATCCGCAGCTGAAAAATAAGTATGGAGATGACGCAGCAACAATTGAAGGAAACTGTGGGAATACGATCTACGTTCTCACGAACAACTATGATACAGCACAAGAGGTTTCGAAAAAGCTTGGAGAAAGCACGATTAACTCAACATCTCGAAGTGGAAAAGGACTTTCTACTGATAAGAGCAAGACTGAAGGTGTTGATAACAAGCATCTTTTAACACCTAATGAGTTAATGGAATTAAAAGAAGGAGAAAGTGTCGTCATTCGGGTTGTCAAAAGGCAAGATAAAAAACGTCGTAGAGTCAAAGCGCATCCCATCTATAATACTGGAAAAACATCCTTGAAATACCGTTGGGAATACCTTGGAGATGACTTTAACACAGATCGTTCGATTCTAGATATTGATATATCGTCTTTACATGAAAGAGTTAACCCAAGATCCTTGGTGATTCATAATTTCTTTCCTTTTCAATCACAAGCTCCATCAGTGGAAAAACAAGATGAACTAGCTGATGATCTGTTTACTTCTCTAACGTATGAGAACTATAAAACTAAGACAGTCAAAGAGTTCTTTGATGGAGATAAGAACGTTTCTACTGCTCTAAAAGAACACTTACCAAAAGCGATGAATAAAACGGTGGAAGAGATTGAGCAACAGTCCATGAGTGATTTTGAAGAGGAATTAACAATGTTAGGAGTTAGTGACCAACTGAATAAAAATGTTCACAAACTTCTTGAAGTGAAAATAACTACCATCATCAAGAAGTTACAACATGAGATGGAAAAACAAGAAGCTTACTATCAAAAGGAGGAGAAAGAATGACGAGTATTTCAAAGGAATTAGAGCGTATTTTAGAGGACTATGCACCGATTGTGAAGGAAGGGAAACACGTGTTAATTGGTTTGCTAGATGGCACTATACATTTGGAAAAAGGGAAGGAAGGAGAAGCACCTGTGCAAATTCGTGTTTCTTCTCTAGATGAACGATTAGAGATAACCGTTGATACGTTGTTTCAAGGCATGTAATGCGTGCATAAGGAGATGAGCAGATGAAAGATGAAGAAATTCTTGAAAAGCTACATGAGTTTTCGGAGTACTTAGATGTTGGAAATATCCTCACTTATTTATTACGGAAATTGGGTTGGGGTTGTATTCAAGTTCTTTCATTTCTAGTGGATGGACTAGAAGGGATTACAGACAGTGTATTAGGCGTTAAATCGTTTTTTAATTCACCTGACATTCTAGACTTTATTACGAAGATTCAACCCTTTTTATATGTGTTACTGGCCTTTTCCTTTCTGTATATCGGCTACATGTTGATTATTCAGAAGAAAGTCAATCGTGAACAAATTATGATTAACATTTTTATTTCGATGGCAGTCTTACTTTTATTAAACACGAGTATGTTAAAGGCAGATAAGTTCACTGATCAAGCCATTGAAGCTGTTGATTTAAATGAAAAAGGAACCGTAAGTGAAAAGATTATTAAAAGTAATCTAACGGATGTCGCGCAATTTGACCTTGCAAAATGGAAGAGTCCCAAATTGAAAGAACCGAATAAAGTCCCTCAAAAGAATATTATGATGATTGATATTACTGAAAAGATGGATGATAAATTTAAAGTTTCTAAATATAAAGAATTAAGTGCTGATGGAAAAGACATAATTACACATAAAACTGCCTTGACACCAGATGGAAAAGATGGAGTTGCAGAGCTAGATAATGGATGGTTCGATTTCTTTCCAGAACTCTATTATCGATGGTCATGGAACTTCTGGACAATTGCCATCTCCCTTTTTGTGATAGGGATGACGTTGTTATTTACGTCTATTAAGTTAGCAAAACTATGTTACGAGCTAGGGTTCAATGCGATTTTAGCCCAATTAGTTGCGCCTGCCGATGTAGCAGATGGGCAGAAATTAAAAGCTGTTCTAAAAAATATCCTAAATACATTTCTAGTGACAATTATGATCTTTATATCCATGAAGGTCTATTTAATGGGAACGGTCTTTATTAGCGATAAGCTAGAAGGTATTCCGTATCTTATCGCATTGATTGCCTTTAGTATTGCCGTTGTAGATGGCCCGATTATGTGTGAGCGTCTTTTTGGCATTGATGCTGGCTTGAAAAGTGGTTGGGGTGCTCTGGCAGGAGGTTTTGCGATGGCAAAAGGACTTGAAAGTGGCATAAATATGATGGGCAGAACAGCAAAAGGAGGAGCCAACCTTGCCAAAGGGATTGGTGGTGTAGGAAAAGGTCTTGGTAGTGGTGCTCTTCAGACAGCAGCAGGAGTTGGAGGTCTTGGAAAAGGGTTAGCTACACAAGGAAATAAAGAAAAACAGCCAGCTCTACATGAAGAAATGAAAAAGGCAGGAATGCCAGGTGAAAAAGGAAACGCTGCTTCTAAAGGTCAAAACGCAGGTAATGAGAAAAAGGACCGACAACAAGGGTTATCTTCTACTGAAAAACAAGAAGGAGGTAAAAATGGTGAAGGGAATGCTTCAGAAGGAAAAGGAGCAGGTCAAGGCAGCTCTTTACAAGATGAGATGCAAGCAGCAGGTGTTTCTACTGATAGTCAAGGATCAACTTCCTCTGTAGAAGGTGGAAATACATCTTTACAAGATGAAATGCAAGCTTCTGGTTACGCTGAAAGTGCAAGTGAAGGTACCGGATTTTCTGTAGAAGGTGGAAGTGCTTCTCTACAAGATGAAATGCAAGCTTCTGGTTACGCTGAAAGTGCAAGTGAAGGTACCGGATTTTCTGTAGAAGGTGGAAGTGCTTCTCTACAAGATGAAATGCAAGCTTCTGGTTACGCTGAAAGTGCAAGTGAAGGTACTGGATCTTCTGTAGAAGGTGGAAATGCTTCTCTACATGATGAAATGCAAGCTTCTGGTCAGAATGGAAGCACAAATGGAGGCAGCTCCTCTGTAGGAAAGGCAAGTACTTCTCTACATGATGAAATGCAGGCTTCTGGTCAGAATGGAAGCACAAATGGAGGCAGCTCCTCTGTAGGGAAAGCAAGTGCTCCTCTACATGGTGAAATGCAAGCTTCTGGTCAGAGTGGGAGCACAAATGGAGGCAGCTCTTCTGTAGGAAAGGCAAGTGCTCCTCTACATGGTGAAATGCAAGTTTCTGGTCAGAATGGAAGCACAAATGGAGGCAGCTTCTCTGTAGGAAAGGCAAGTGCTCCTCTTCATGAAGAAATCCAAACTTCCGGTTACGGCGGAAGTACAAGCGAAGGCGGATCTTCTATAGGAAGTACAAGTACGCCTGTTCATGAGGAAATTCAAACTTCCGGTTACGGTGGAAGTACAAGCGAAGGCGGATCTTCTGTAGGAAGTATGAGTACACCTGTTCATGAGGAAATCCAAACTTCCGGTTACGGCGGAAGTACAAGTGAAGGTGGCTCTTCTGTAGAAAACGTAAGCTATCCTACACCAACAAGAGAACCTTCTGTTTCCATGCCAAAAGGGATGGATCAAGCACAAGCACAAGTGGCAGCTACACAAGAACCCCGTCAAGCAAAACAACCAATTGAAAAAGACACAGTTCCTGCTTCAACAGAAGATATTCCAATGCCGCATCAACATCGAACAGAAACACGTAATATTGCACAAGTGGTACGGGATAATGTCAAAGAGAGCGTAGGAAAGGTAAGAGAACGTATTGATAACTCACAAACGATCCATAAAACTAAACGTTCTTATCAAATTGGACGAAATACAGGACGAGATTTACGAAACCTTGGATCAAAGAAGCGAAATAAACCAGATGAGAAGTAACAGACGTTACTTCTCTTTTTTATGGAAAGGAGAAAGATCATGGGAAACTATAACATCCCGAAAGAAATCTCAACGGAACTAAAGATTAATAAATCTCTTTATCTCTTTGATTTGCTGTTTATTATTGGCTTACTGATGGTCACGATGATGTTACGTTTTTTTATTCATCCAACTCTTCAAATTCCCTTTTACATCTTCATGGGCGTATTTGGGCTATTGATGATCGTTAGACCAAGTACGAACCCTAAAAAACGGATGTATGAGGCGTTATTGCTTACATTGGTACGAAAGAAGAGCACGTATTGTGCAATAGATCGAGATCAAGAATAAAGGAGGGTATGATTGATGGCATTATTTGATGAAAGAATCCTAGAAAAAGAGAAACCTATTTTAAAAGAAAAAAAGACAAGTACATCCCTTCTCTTTGATGAAAAGGAACTGGATAAACAGATTGCTCGTACAAAGAAAAAGAATCCTTTTTCTCTGTTACAACCTTCAAAGGCCAAAAAGGAAAAAGAGAAGCTACCGGAGGTAAAGAAAAGTGTCGCTGATATTATTCCCATTATCGATCAAACGGATAGTGGGTTATTTCAACTAAAGGATGAGGGAGGATTTTTTGGGATCTGGCAGCTTCAGAGTACAGATATTAATGCCATGCATGACCAAGAGGCAGGACGCAATATCTATACACTGGCGAAAACATACCAGGGCGATAAAGATCCATTTAAAATTATCTCATTAAACTTGCCTGTTTCCACACAAAAGCAACAACAGTATCTTGAAAAGAAGATTCGAGAGGCCAATAATGGGTTATCTCTTCGATTCTTACAAAAGAAATTAAAAGAGCTTCAATATTTAGAATGGGGGCGAACCAATCGAGAATACTTTCTTTTCCTATATGGACCAACTGAACTGGCTGTAAAAGAGCGAAAAGACCAATTTATGCGAGATATTCAACTGGCTATCCCTCTGTTACCTGTTTCGGATGAAAAACAAATGAACCTTCTTTACAAACTCTACAATCAAAACGCCAAGCTTGGTAATAAACAATAAGAAAGGATGATAAACCAATGATGACGTTACCTTTTGGAAAAAAAGAGAAAACACCTCAAGAAATCAAACAGAAAAAAGGATACAATCCTCATTTTGTGGCACAGATTCAACCACAAGGGGGCGTGAGCTTTAAAGAAAACCTCGTTCGAAACGGAGATGGATATTCAACTTGTATTCATATTTATGAGTACCCAACGAACGTGAATGATTTTTGGCTGGAACCGATTATGAATATGCCCAATGCCATTACTACCTTAGATGTGGTAAGCGATGAGCGAAAACAAGTCGTAGAAGCAATCAATAAAAATATGTCGGAACAAAATGCACGGCATGTGAATGCCAAAGAAAACATTGATCGTATGGATGCCCAAGAACAGTATTTAGATATGAAAGAGTTATACCGTCAAGTCACAAATGGTGAAGTAATCAAACGGATACACCTTCGCATTTATATTGCAGAAAAAACGATTCCTGACTTAGAAAAGCGATTAAAAGAAGTCATTCACCATCTGGAAACGCATAACTTCAGAGGATCCATTTTCTTAAATGAGCAAGAGTATGAGTGGGAATCATTAGTGACGCATTTTGATATACAGAAGAAATACCCTAATAAGCGAAAAGGAAAGGAAATCCCCGCATTAGCACTAGCCGGAGGGTTTCCTTTTCATTTTACTCACTTAGATGATCCATACGGCACGTATCAAGGGACAACTCGTACAGGTGGCAGCGTCATCTTTGATTTGTTTCATAAAGATCAACAACGAAAAAGTTATAATGCGGTGTTGATGGGCTTAATGGGCGCAGGTAAGTCCACGTTTTTAAAGAAAGTCACCACAGATAATGCCATTAAAGGCTATAAGATTCGAGGCTTTGATATTGTAGGAGAGTTTGAAAGTCTCGTTAGAGAATTGGGAGGAAAACAGATTGCCCTAGATGGATCGGAAGGGCAAATTAATCCTTTACAGGTATTTAAAACACATGAACATGAGATTAATAGCTTTACGCAGCATTTATCCAAACTAACTGTTTTTTATCGTTTTATTGCACCAGAAGCAAAAGATGATGAATTAAAAGAGTATGAAAAGCTACTTCGTAAACTCTATATTCAAAAGCAGTTATGGAACGATGAAAAAGGTGCAAGCAATTACATTACAGGGCATTCACCAGAAGCCTATCCAACGTTTAGTGAATTTCTATACCTCATTCGAAAAGAGTTATATGCAGATGAGGAAACAAGAGAACACCATCCGAACTTAGGAGAGTATCGAAAACGTAGACTTGAACTCATTGAGCTGAACATTGAAAACTTGGTTGAAACATACGCTCATTTGTTTGATGGCATTTCTACCATTGAAGATTTCAACGATGAACAAGTCGTATTTTTCTCCATCCGTCATTTATCAAAATTAAAAGATGAAATTGCACAAGCACAGCTTTTCAACGTCATGAGTTTATTATGGGATGGTATGCTGCAGAATGGCGAACCGCAATTGGCAGCCTATACAAAAGGGACATTAGCCTTTGAAGATGCCATACGCTACTTAATCGTGATTGATGAGGCTCATCACATAGTCAACACGAAAAGAGGCAATGAACATGCCTTAGATTTCCTAACAGAGTTCAGTCGAGAAGCACGTAAATACTTTGCAGGTTTGATCTACGCAAGTCATTTAATCAGTGACTTCGTGCCAGACGGTTCGGAACAAACAGCGATTGAAAAAATTAAAAAGCTTTTTGATTTAACGCAATATAAATTCATCATGCAGCAGGATGACAACAACTTAGATACGATTCAACGAGTGTTTAAAACAGGGATTACCGACAGCGAATTGGCTGAAATTCCGAAGCTACCAATTGGGGATGTGCTGCTTTGTATTAAGTCCGTAAAAAACATTCTGTTTCATATTGAAATCGATGAGGAAGAAAAAGTGCTGTACGGTGGAGGTGCATAAGCCTTGCATATCGTTTTACAGCTCATTCCCAAAAAATATTTGATTGGAGGCACGTTGATCCTATTAGGATTATCGGGCCTCTTAATCATGAGTACGATTGTAGCCATTACAGGTGAATTTGAAAAAGATAGTCAACAAAGTGAGGTAACAGAGATTGAAGGTGGGGGCATTGGCGTAGGAACAGCTAATGTGTCACCAGAGGTTATGAAGTATCAACCCTTGCTTGAAAAGTACGCACAAAAACATGGGCTAGATGCTTCGTATGTGCCGATTATGATGGCACTTATGATGCAAGAAAGTGGAGGAAGAGGCAATGATCCAATGCAAAGCAGTGAGTCATTTTGTGGCTCGGTTGGATGTATTTCTAGTCCTGAATTATCGGTTGATAAAGGAGTTTTACATTTTAAAAGTGTCCTAGAAAAAGCGCATTATGATTTGAAGCTTTGCCTTCAGTCATACAATTTTGGCGGTGGATTTATCAATTATGTCATGAAAAATGGAGGGGAATATACACCAGAGTTAGCGATTTCTTTTTCACAATTGCAATATCAAAAGGTAAAACATACAGGAAATTACCACTGTGTACGTCCTGAAATGGTTCCTTATTCCGCCTGTTATGGCGACGCAAAATATGTTGATGCGGTCTTAAAATATTACACAGGAACGATTACAGCTGACGGAAAACCGGCTGCTCCTGCGAGTGGCGGAAGTGGCGATAAATCGGGTGTGAAAGTGATTGACGCAGGTAAAACCTTGATTGGCAAAACACGTTATGTATTTGGTGGTGGGCGCTCTCAATCTGATATTAATGCAGGACGTTTTGACTGTTCTAGTTTCGTAAGATGGGCATTCGAGCAAGTAGGAATGAATGTTGGTCCAATGTCGGGTGTAACAACCGATACACTCAAAACCCAAGGGCAAGCAATCAATCCAAAAGACATGAAGCCTGGCGACGTAGTGTTTTTCGATACCTACAAAATAGACGGCCATGTCGGCATTTACGTTGGTAATAATCAGTTTTTAGGCTGCCAAGGAAAAACAGGTGTAGCCATCGCAAGTATGGCAAAAGGAACGTATTTTGGTGAACGATTCAATGGAAGAGTAAAACGATTCTAAAAGGAGAAAAGGCGATGAAAAACAAAGCAGCACTACTATTTGGAGCGCTTGCCCTTGTGGTGGCAGGCGTGACCATTTTTAATATCTACCTTAACCATAATATCTCCAACACAACAGCTTCGAAACAAATTCAAGTCACAAATGACAGCTTACAAGAAGAAAATAAAGAGCTAAAAAAACAACTACGTGAAGTTCGCCCTTCTGCCCAAGAACAACAAAAACGAGATTACTTGAATACGGTTCATCAATTCATCGATGTGTCTTATCATCGTGAAAAAGATGGATTTGAGGAACGAAAAAAGATCGCAAAATCAATTATGGACAAAGAACTTTATGAGCAATTTTATCCTTCTGAAAAGTTCGTATATGGAGATAGTTACACTTCCATTCCAAACGATGTACAGCTTTATGTACAACAATATGATGGAGGGCAAGAAGAGGTCGAGGTGATTGCTGAGTTTACAAATCATCTTGTGATAAAAGATGAGAATGTGGACGATCAAACGCATGACATTATCAAAGTTTCTTTACGAAAAGAAGAGAACAAATGGGTGGTTTATAGTATCGAAGAATTGAAAACAGAAATCATGAAATGAGGTGGAGTAGGTGGCATTTAAGAAGCAATTAGAAGATTATCGATTTAATTTAAATCGCAATCGGTCATGGAAGTATACAGCTGTTTTAATCTTTTTCTTTATCGGTTTTTTATCCTTACTGACATCAAAATTCTACTTAAAAACAGAAGATCCGTTGTATCATACCAAAACCTATGAGGCGGTTTCTTCTAACATAACAGGAACCGTCACGATTGAAAATCGTGTGTATCATCCGGCTACTGACTCACTGGATATGGTGATCAAAATGGATCAAACAGATGAAGAAGAAGTAAGCTTTGTGGCACAAGAAAAAGCGAATCCAAACATCAAATTACCTGTTCATTTATTGTATGAAGATGATGGCTATTATGTCGTAAGAATCAGCGATTTGTCTTCAAATTGGGAAGCACTTGCCTTTGATCTGTATCAAGAAAATGAAGAAAAAGAAACGGTAAACGTGGATGACGTAACGAGTGATTCAGAAGCAGATTCATCAGAGGAAATAGACGCCAATGCGTTAATTACAACACTCTATTCTGACCAACGAAAAACGAAAAGTGAAGAAGGAAAAGGAACCAAAAGCAAACAAGAATATGCGCTTTTGGTCAATGATTTAGAGAAGCAGTTTGTCAAAAAGAAAATGAAAAACTATGAAAAAGCCATCACGGTAGAAGCCAAACATAAACGCCAAACGCAACAAGAAATGAACGAGTTACAACGTGATATGAAGTACCAAGTAGAGGAGGAAAAAGCCGATACCGAATCAAAAATTGCGATGAAAAAGGATGCCATTCAATCGAGTGATGCAAGCATTCAGCTCTATAAAGATGAACAAAAAAGTTTACAAGAAAAGCTCCAAAAATTGAATGAAAAGCAACAAGATTTAGCCATGAAGTGAAAAAACACAGGGGGACGCAAAGGGGACATGGCTCCAAAACAGGGGGACATAAAGGGGACATTGAGGTTTTAAAGGGGGACGCAAAAGGGACGTACACCAAAAAAAAGGGGACGCAAAGGGGACATTAAGCGACTTTCTTTGATATCACGGTTTTGCTAGGCTCTGCCTAGCCTATCACACCCTGTGATAGCAAAAACCCCTTATGCTCTTCTCTCTTTTGTAGTGGGGAACCACAATTTACAGGAAAGGAACGAATGTTATGGATATTCTTTTACGAGATATTGATCCAACTGCCGTAAAAAAAATAGATGAGATTGCAAAAGAAAAAAAGATTTCTCGTCAAGAATTCTTAAAAGGTCAGGTTGAAACACTGGCTGTTTTTCAAGAACAAAAAGATCGTGAAGCAGAACTCGAAAATATCATTTATAAAAATATAAAGATGATGGAAAAATGTGCAGTTGCAATTGAAACAATCAATGGATTTATTCAAGATATGACGGGGGAAGTTGAGGAATGAGTACGCCTTCTGTTATTCCAGGTGTGGTGTTGAAAACAAAATTTGTTACATCTGATAAAAAGGCTTTTCAAGATTATGTTGATTATGTAGATCGTGATGATGCAAAAAAAGAACAGGAAGTACATGAGAAACTATTTACTCTTTATCAAGATTATATGGATAACCCTGATAAGACATCTTCGTTGTTTACCCAACAGTCAAATCAATTGAATGACGAGGAGAAAAAGCAATTAAAAAAGTTGTTTGAAAAAGCACAGAAAAATAACAGTATTATGTGGCAAGATGTCATTACATTTCATAACCCGTGGCTCCAAGAAAATGGTTTATATGATGCTGATACTCATACAGTGGATGAGAAAAAATTAATGGATATTACCCGTCAGTCCATGAAGGAAATGCTTAAAAGGGAAAGGCTAAATGAGTCGGCTGTTTGGTCGGCTGCTATACACTACAATACAGGTAACATTCATATTCATATCGCAACAGTAGAACCACAACCTACTCGTGAACGAGGCAAAAGAAAGCCTAAAACGTTGGATGCGATGAAGTCAACAGTCGTGAATCAAATTTTAAATCGAGGTGAGCAGCACCAGAAAATAAATGAGTTAATTCGAAAGGATATGGTCGGGAAAAAGAAGCAGGATTCTTCATTAAAGTGGAAGAATCGTGACATTCAACCATTGTTTCTCCAAATTTATAATCATCTTCCAGAAGATAAAAGGCAGTGGCAATATAGTTACCGAACATTAAAACCAATGAAGCCATTTATTGATGTGTTGAGTCAAAAATATATTGAAAAGTATCATCGTAATGAATACCAACAATTACTTGGAAAATTAGATAAGGAAGTAGAGGAATTAAAGAAAGCCTATGGAGAAGGAAAGGTTGATGAGAAACGATATAAGAACTATAAGCAAACGAAAATTGATGATCTTTATAAGCGAATGGGCAATGCTTTCTTAAAAGAAATGAAAGATTATGATAAGCAGCAGCAACAGATTAAAAGAATGATAGAAAGTAAGAAACAATCAAAACGTCCTGCAAGTTTTAACCAAAAGGTCTCTATGCATTTTGCATTAAAAAAGATGGAGCGAGCGTTTAAATCAGAATATGAAAGTTGGAAAAACCAACAACATTATGAACGATTACAAAAAGAAATTGAACATAATCGTCAGGAAGAGAGGAGTTATTAAATGAACAAGCAACGCATGAAATTATCGTTAAATGAAGAAACAAAAAAATACATCCAAGCATATATGGAAGAAAATAATATTGGGTTTACGGGTGAGGCTATTGCTCAAATTTGCAAAGAACATAAAGAAGCAAGAAGTAATGAATGGTCATTGAAATACATTTCAGAAGTGGTGAGTAACAACTTACATCAGGCTTTAAAAGAGGAGTTAACAAAGATTCGTCTTGGCGCAAACAGTGCTGATAAAAACACACAAATTTTAATTGAATATATGAACGGTCTTTTCTTCCATCACGGTTTTGATGGATTAATGACAACCGATTTACAAGAGTTAGATAGCACAAAGGTTGCGAAGGAAGCTGTTGAGAAGCGTATTGCAAATCAACGTCAAAAACGGATTGATTGGGAAGAGTCCAAAGGGAAACAACCATCTTAATGATGGATTTATATAAAGATAGTTTTAAAAATATAGAGGAGGAATCAAACATGTTTTTTAACAAGGATTTAGTGTTAGCTTCGATCAAAGCTGTAGGAGAGGATCATGCCATTGTACAGTATCAAGACAAAGAGGTAGAAGTGAATTTAAGTCCAGAAGAAGCGAAGGAGTTTCATCAATATGTCGTGCATCAAGAGAATATGTTGGTGCCGATGAATATCAAAACACAGAAGCTTTTTGTGGATTTAGAGGAACCTTGGTATGAACAAGAATTAGAAGAGCTCAAGGGGATCTCCTATGAAGAAGAGGAGGAAGAAAATGAGTAAAACCTATGCGGAAAAATCCATCGAAGATAAGCGTAAAGAGGTGGAAGAGTTAACGAATGGGATGGAGGAAAAGGTTGAGCAGCATTTTCATTCTGCCGAAGAATTAAAAGACTACTTATCTTTTATGGGTAAGTTTTATCAGTACTCCATGTTGAATTCGGCTCTCATCCAAAAACAGTTTAGAGGTGCGCAAGCTGTTGGGTCATTTAAGTTTTGGAAAGATAAAGGATTCTCTGTCAATAAAGGAGAGAATGGTATTAAAATTCTTGTACCAAACAAAACCGTTCCCAAATTTAAGGATGAAAATGGAAAATGGAAGTCGGTTAATAAAGCCACTCCTCAAGAAAAAAAACTCATTCAAGAGGGGAAAAATGAAGTAACTCAAGGTCAACTATATTTTTCAGTCGGCAATACGTTTGATATTAGTCAGACGAATGCGAAAGCAAGTGATTTACCTAAGATATTCCCCAATCGTTGGTTAGAAGGAAACGTGGAGGACTACATGGTGCTTTATAAAGGGATGGAAGCCATTGCGAAAAAAAACGGTATTTCCATCATTGCACCTAAAGAAGAACTGGGCAGCGCAAAAGGCGCGTGTTATCCACTAACGAAGGAGGTTGCGTTAAATCCTCGTAACTCTGAACGTCAAAATGTAAAGACGCTTCTTCACGAAATGACGCATGCTAAGCTGCATACGACTGAATCAAGAGCTAACTATACGGATGCAGAAAGAGAATTTCAGGCAGAAATGACAGCTTATACGGTTTCTTCTTATTTTGGGATTGATACGAGCGAGTATTCGCTTAATTACCTGTCACACTGGACAAAAGGAAAGAGCTTTGAAGATAAAACTAAACTTTTAAAAGAAGTACATGAAACGTCCGTTGGCTTTATTGAAACAATAGAAGAAACGTTGGTAAAAGAACGAGAAAAAAATCATTCATCAGAAAAAAAGGATGAAAAACAGCAGCAGACAGATCCTCTTTCTTCTGAAAATGAGAAGGGGATCATCAATGGTCAAGTTCAAGAACCACCTCTTACTTTTCAAGAACGTGTTGAAGTGGATAATCAAATGCAATTCCAAACACCTACAGATACCATCCAAGAGAAAAAAGAAGAACAGGAAATCCAAAGGAAAGGGAGCTTAAAAAGCTCTCTTTTTTATCGTTCAAATACTACTTTAATGGAGGAATATATGATGAAAAAAATTACGTCTCTTTCAAATGACCAATTTAAAGCGCTTATTTCCGATAAACGAGAACTTAAGAAGTATATGAAACATCCACAAAATGAAAAAATCCAGGCAGATTGGGCCAACATCAGTGAGAAACAGTTGCAAGACATCCCTTCTGGTGCTGTTTACTTAACACAATCAGCTCTAGGAGAGGAAAAACCGCAGGTTTTACTTGTTTCTACGGATGAAAAAGGGAAAAAACAAGCCTATAAAAGTGAAGCGACAGTTGATTTTTTGAGAAGTCATGATGTGAATCCTGTTTTAGAGAAAGATCGAGAAACGCAGCTCAAAACAAGCTACCTTACGTTTTTACAAGCGCATGAAAAAGAAAAGCCTCAAGATATTGATAGTATGTTAGCACGTGTGAACGCAGAAAACGATTATGTGATGTTGAAATCTAGTGCTTTAAAGGAAAAGCAGTTTACCCCTGACCAATTGAAAGGAATGGAAAATGAACTTTCTCATCAGTTTCAAGCACGAAAACAGGCACAAGAAAAGGATCAATATCAAGGAAATTACAAACAAGAAGTACTAGAAGTTATGCAGCAGCCTAGTGAAGAAACACAGTATAAGCAGCTATTTAAACAAAGCTTGCTGGCCCAATTAGGCATATCAGATGAAAAAGAGTCTTCTAAAGAAGTGAAAAAGGAAGCTGAGTCAGAAAAGGGTCCTGTCGAAAAGCAGCTCAAACAAGAAACACCTCAAGAGAAAGAACAGCGTTTGGCCAAAATGAAGGAATTTGAACAAAAGCATTCCTTTGATAAGGTGTACAAATTAAAAAAAGAAGTGCTGCAGGAATTAAAAGAGCTGAATTTGACTGATTCTCAACGTGAGAAATTAACAAAACTTGAAAAGGCTTTGGACACGGAGAAAAAGGATCATGACAAGCAGAAGAAAGAAGAGAAATCACAAAATGGATTTACCAAGTTTTTTGCACGGAATAATGGAGCACTTTCTTCAAAAAAACAGAAAGACCAACAAGAAATAGAACGTTAAAAATGGCAAAAGTTTGAAAAAGGTAAGAGGACTAAATATTATATTTAGTCCTCTTTTTTCATAGGGTGAAAGAGAAGGAGGGATTAGGTGGGAGAACGAAAACACGTCAATGAGGGGGAAATCATGAAAGCACGAGATGTTGATTTGTTGTCGTATCTGGAAGCCAAAGGCGAAACCTTTGTAAAAGAAGGAAAGTACTATCGTCATACGGAACATGATAGCTTACTCATTAAAGGAAATATGTACGCTTGGAACAGCCGGAATGAAACAGGATATGGAGCGATCAGTTTCGCTCGAATGTATTATGGGATGTCATTTCCACAAGCCGTATTAGATATCAACAAAGGCAATTATAAAGAGCTTTCTCAGTCGCAAGAGCAACCATCAGTTTCGCCTTTAAAAGAGCCTTTTCGCTATCCAAAAGAGTTAGAAGTAAAGGATCAAAGCAAAATAAAAGATTATCTCATCAAAGAACGTAAAATAGATTCTCGGTTGGTTGACTGGCTTCTTCAAAAAGATTTAATCGCCCAGGACAAACGGAACAATGTGGTGTTTAAATGGCGTGAACATGGAGGTAAAGGAAAGATAATTGGGGCAGATCGTCAAGGCACAGCTTCTATAAAGAATAAGCGAGGTTCCTTTAAACAAGTCTTACCGAACGATAACCCCCATACAGGCTTTTCAGTTGATGTTGGTCGCCCAAACAAGATTCATTTCTTTGAAAGTCCAATTGATCTACTTTCTTATTGGAGTATACAAGAAAACCAATTGCAGAATACACGCCTTATTAGTATGAATGGGTTAAAGCCTAAAACCGTTGCTCAGTCTTATATTGAAGCTCGGAGAGAAGGGTTAGGCATTAAAGAAATGGTGTTAGCTGTCGATAATGACCAAGGAGGAAAAGAATTTATTGACAAAATGAACCAAATCGTTAATGCTGATTTAATAAGAGCAGATATTCCAAAGGGAGCGAAAGATTGGAACGAAGAGTTAAAGAAGAATGGAAAAAGCATTCAACCTGTGGCATCACGTCTCCGGAATAAACAAACTGAACAGGAGCTTTCAATGAATGGATAAAGTGTTTCAAGGTGTATTTTACCTCTTTCTTATCATGATTTTAGTGAAACTTTCTCAATTTGCTTACCGTGTCCTTCGTGAACGGAGGTATATGAAAGAGTTAGCCCAATCGGGTATGCCCTATATTGATAAAATGGATGGTTATCAGTTTGAAATTTATTTGCAGGCCCTTTTCCAACAGTTAGGATATAAACCTCAAGTAACCAAAAAGTCTGGGGACTTTGGGGCTGATTTAGTGATGAAAGGCAAAGAAAGAATTGTCATTCAAGCTAAACGATATGGAATTAAAAATCGGGTCAGTATTTCAGCTGTACAAGAAGTGTATGGGGCAAAAGCGTATTATAAAGCGAATCAGGCGTGGGTTGTGACCAATAGTTATTTTACGAAACAAGCGAAAGAGCTTGCAGCTGCATGTGATGTGACCTTATTGGATCGGGCGGATCTTCAAAGGTTTATTAATGAAGTCAATCCTGTTTTTAAGGCACGGGAAATCTTTGAAAATATCACACCAGAACCTCGTAAATGTCCAAAATGTGGGCAGGATCTAGTCGTACGAGATGGGAATGGCACTCGCTTTTTTGGTTGTTCCTCTTTCCCTTCTTGTCGTCATACGGAAAAAATTAATAAGGAAGTAAGTAAAAGCAGACCTTCAGTGTAGTAAGGTCTGTTTTTTCTTGCTCTAATGCTCTAAATAGGTGCTGAAATTTGCATCGAATGAGCAGTTATACGGAAAACAAACGTTAATTTCGTCAGAGAGCATTTCTCTGCATGTCAAAATCGTCGATTAACTATGTTTTTATTTATAAATAATTGTGACGAAAAAGCACTTTCTAATTAGAAGGTGCTGTTTTCGTTTTCTATAAAAATATAAAAAAAAGGAGAGTTTTTATGAAGAACATTTTTATGAAATCAATGACCGTTCTTACATTATTAATGGTCGCATTATGTGGAGTAAATCAGGGAAAAACAGAAGCAGCAAGTAAGCCTGCGAATCAAGATTTAATCATTATCAACAAATACTACAATAAGCTTTCGTATTTCCATGATGGAAAATTAGAAATGGTAGAGTCAGTTGCAACGGGTAAAACGTGGGATAAAACACCTGTTGGATTTTTTAAAGTCGTGAACAAAATTAAAAACCGTCCTTACTATACAGGACATATTCCTGGGGGCGATCCTCGCAATCCGTTAGGAAAACGTTGGTTAGGGTTAAATGCTAATGGTACGTATGGTGATACATACGGCATTCACGGTAACAACAATGAAAGCAGCATTGGAAAGTACGTGAGCCAAGGTTGCGTGAGAATGCATAATGCAGATATCGAAAAGCTTTATGATAAAGTCCAAGTAGGCACACCAGTTGCCATTACGTATTCTTATAAAAGCTTCGTTGATCTTACAAGCGTATACGGTTATAAATTTAGAGGCTATAAGATGAAAAACAATTAATATCTGAGCAGCATTCCATGTTTTTTTATCATGGAATGCTGCTTTTTTATGCATTTTTAGAACATTTACTTTTGCTATAAACCTTATGAAATCAAGGATTTATAAAAATTTGTATATTCCTGTTTGGATGACAGACGTAGAGCCCTTGATATATAAGAGCTCCTTTTTGCCATGTCTTCCAGAAAGAGTGTTTATGTAAACTAGCTTTGTATATCGTATTCAACTTAAAATGAAGATTTTATTTTTATTTTTTTCTATTTTATGAAATAATTGTATGGTTCGTTTTAGAGAGAACAATCAAATCTATAAGGAGAGGAAAGAATGAAATTAATAAGAAACATCGTATTTCTTAGTTGTTTTGCATTACTACTTGCAGCTTGCCAAAATGCTGATACAACTTCAACTATTAAAGATAAGGATTTAGATACTATCCTTGGTGATATATCTGATAAATACGTCGTTTTAAGTATTGGACAAGACTTGAAATCAAAAGATGTAAAAGTTGAGGTAGAGGACACTGAAGATGCAGATAAAGTAAAAGCAGATATTAAACGCCAATTAAAAGAAAATGGTTTGAGTGCTTATAAAGTTGACGTTCGCGAGAGAAATGTTAAACAATTAGAAAAAGAGAATCGTTGGCTGGATATTGAGAATAGGGTTCTTGCAGATTTGAAAGAGAATACAGAGTATAAAAATGTAACATATAAAAAGACTGACGTTACATTGAAACAGCCTGTTACAGTTGCTATCGTTACTCCTATAGTCAAGTCTGATGATGGCGCTCAAGAGTATGGTGAAAAAATTAAAAAAGAAGTAAATGCTTTTCTCCAAACTAAAGATATAAAGAAACAATCTAAAGGTGATTCTTACAAGATTGTTATTTATGATCAAGATGACCAGGTCATCAGCTAAAAAATACATAACGGCACAATAAAGCTCTCAGAAGTGTTATATACTTCTGGGAGCTTTATTTCTACCGATAATGATGATTATGGTGCGACAAGAAGTCGCTTTATTACAGTGTAGCTAACGCTACTCATCTAGACGCAAAGATGATCTCCATCCGAAACGGCATTCTTGGTAACGAGTCTGTCGGTTGCATGAGGAAATGCGGAAACAGAGGACTAATGCATGGTCCAGAATACTGCTAGGAGAAGATAGGTATGGTAAACGAAAGTGAAGGTTTGTAAGCTTCGTCAACGTTAGCTTAAGATAATGCATAAGTATCGCTTAGGTTTTGGTAAGAGGAAAAGTAGAATCATAATGCTACTCTGATGCGTCCCGCATCTTACCCGGAGTAAAGAACCTGCCTACCCCTAACGTATCTGTAGAAAGTGGAACTTGGTAAACCCTATGTTATCTGCGTACGCAGTAGGATGACTGCAAAGTCAAACAATGTGGCAGAGGGTATGGGATATGAGAAAAAGCGAAAGCCGTTATCTCGAAAGAGAACAGGAAAGCAGGAATACTGTATAACTGGACGGATACTGTTGTCTTTATGGACAATGACAGGCTCGAAAGAGCGCCCACTTCTCATTGGTCTTCAACACGAAAATAAATTTGTGGCTATCTTCTAACGAAAAGGAGCGTGCTGTTATGAATACCTCTCTACGAGCGTCGGCGCACGTCTCGCATAAAGATTGGTACTCTATTGATTGGAGTATTATACAAAAATATGTAATGAAGTTACGACAAAGAATTTATCGTGCCGAACAACAAAAACAACGAAGAAAAGTAAGGAAACTTCAACGTTTACTCCTCCGGAGTAAAGCAAATCTACTGCTTTCTATTCGTAGAGTAACACAACAAAACAACGGTAAGCGTACACCTGGTGTAGATGGCTACATGGCCTCAAAACCAAACGAACGTATAAAATTTTATCACCAGCTAGTGAAATACAATGTCTTTCGACATCGCCCAAAGCCAGCCAAACGAACATTTATCCCTAAGAAAAACGGAAAGCTAAGACCTTTGGGCATTCCCACAATGCGAGATCGAGTCTATCAAAACGTAGTAAAAAACGCACTCGAACCTCAATGGGAGGTTAAGTTTGAGCCTACTTCCTACGGTTTTCGTCCTAAACGAAGCACACATGATGCGATAAGCAACCTTTTTAATAAGCTTAACACCAACAGCAAGAAAAAGTGGGTGTTTGAGGGAGACTTTCTAGGATGCTTTGACCATCTTAATCATAAGTGGATAACGAAACAGACGTCTATGTTTCCAGGAAACACTCTCATTAAAAGGTGGCTTGAAATGGGATACGTAGAACATGACATGCTTCATACGACAACAGAAGGAACCCCTCAAGGTGGTTTGGTGTCTCCCCTTCTAGCTAATATCGCCTTATGCGGTATGGAAGAAGAAATTGGTATTGTCTATAAAAAGACATACAAACCAAATGGAGGGTACGTAATCGACCCAAAATGTAAGATAGGACGCGTTCTCTATGCAGATGACTTTGTCATCGTAACAGAAACAAAGGAACAGGCTGAAAGCATGTATGGGAAACTCACTCCGTACTTACAAAAGCGAGGAATTAATCTTAGCCAAGAGAAAACGAGAGTTACACACATTGAGGACGGGTTTGATTTTCTAGGCTTTTCGCTGCGTCAATACAAGACAGGACAGGACAAGGAAAGAAGTTATTTATCAAACCTAGTAAAGACAGTATTCAAAAAGCTAAAAACAAGATAAAAGATACGTTCACAATGATGAGAGGACGACCAGTAAAAGAAATTATACGTGTCTTAAACCCTATTATTAGAGGTTACGGGCAGTATTGGAAACATGTCGTATCCAAACAGACGTTTAGCTATATGGACAATTATATTTTCTCTAAATTAGTCAAACACCTTAAACATTTACACCAAAAAAAGTCGTGGAAATGGATTACAAAGCGTTATTTTAGGAAACCCTACCACGGTGGAAATAATAGATGGATTCTTACATGTCCACTTACTAACATTCAATTGTTAAAAATGTCCTGGATTAAGATAGAACGACATGTCATGGTAGCCTATAAAAATAGCCCAGATAATCCTAGTCTAAAAGAGTATTGGGAAAAGCGAGACCGTAAGGTCTTTAATAGTGAAAATACATTCGATAGGATGAAACTCGCAAGAAAACAAGGATATCGTTGCGCAATGTGTAAGCAGACTCTACAAAATGGAGAGAAAGTTACAGTGAGAAACCTAGAGGTTTCTACAGGTAAATTGGCTAAATTAGTACATGTACCATGTATTAAATAAGTTGTTCGGATAAAAAGAAGGCTTGAGCCGTATGACGGGAAATCTGTCACGTGCGGTTCTTAGGGGGGCGGGCGCTCGTGAGAGTGCCTGCCTACCCGACGTAACTAAGTTTTTTACCTAAACTATTACTTTAATGTTATTTTTAGTAATAGAGGTGAGTGAGATATGAATTTTAAAAAGAGCCAATCTTATATTGATTTGACGGTAAGAAATTGGGATAACACAGAGTTTGGCAGTACTTTAAGGCAAATGTGTGAAGCAGCTAGAGAATATGAAAATGATCAAGTAGAAGTTCATCAAGTAGTAAATTTAGGGAAGCGTAAGGGAGAATGGAACTACCTAATTATCTTAAATATCAGTCAAGATTTAGATAATTTGGGGGCACCTGTAGAAAGTAATTATAGGTAAATAAATCCCCTTTGCCTAAATAGGAAAAACGGGGATTGGTTCCTGTAAGGAACATTATGGTAACTAAGATTTTATAAGGTATGTACAGTCTTATTAGGATTAATTACAACAAGAATCGATTGTGTAGATATCTTATAATTAGCAATCCTATATAAACAATAAGAACTGAAAGGAAAAAGGGGGTTTTATGGAAATAAATGCTGCTGGTGTTTTCCAACATGTTAAAGCTGATAGTGAACTTATGGGGATAATTCACTGCATAATCTTCGTAAGTAACCATTAAATCTTGTTGAGCAAATGGAAAAGGATAACCAAACATTGCTACGCTTAGCTCTTCACGTTCATCAATAGTAACTGGCATGAGGATAGAAATAAGAACTAAAAATACGCTTACAAACAAGAAATACAGCCATATAAATAGTCTATCTAGTAACTCACTCATTATTTTTGACCCCCTATCACCTTTGGCAGTTCCTTATAAAATGATATATAGGATCATTAAATTCTATTCATGTGTTTTGCTTCTGATAAGCTGTTTTATGTTAACTAAGTTTATTATCATATAATACAAAACCTAAATTTTAAAAATTAACGCTTGAACCTCCAGTTACGTCAGGTATTATGATGAAATTAATTAGATTAATACTAGATTGTCAGGAGGTTATATAAGTTGGGTAATGATGTAAGTTTCTCAATTGGTAAATTTTCTAAGAAAACGGGTGTTTCAATAAGAACACTGCATTATTACGACGAAATAGGGCTACTCAAAGCTCAAAAAGACCTTAATTCCGGTCATCGCCTATATGAAGAGGATCATATAGTAAAACTTCAAAAAATCGTAGCATTAAAATTCTTAGGTTATAACCTAGAAGAAATAGGATTGATGCTAACAAATAAAAGTCTAAACTTAAACTTAGAGAACACTTTAATTCAACAGAAAAAAGCATTTGAGAAAAAAAAGGAGCATTTAGACAAAGTTCTGAAGGCAATTAATCAGACGATTTCTTTATTAGATGATCAAGAGGATGTTCCAAGTGAAATATTAATTAGTTTGATTAATAACATTCAAAATGAAGAAGATCAACGTACATGGCTTGAGCATTTCACTTCTAAAGAGATTGCGGATAAGGTTTATAATAAATCTGACGAGGAGAGTTTGTCCTTAGATAAAGAATTTATTTATTTATCGAGAGAAGTGAAAAGGTTAGTTGGAAAACCAGTTCATGATCCAGAAGTACAAGAGTTGGCAAATAAGCATTTGCAGGCATCTCTTAAATACGTTGGTGAGGAGGCTATGCATGCCTTTGGAGAATTAGAGGATGAGGAGATAGGAGATTTTCAAAGTATGATAGTATCTCCTTATACAGAGGAAGAAGAAAAATGGTTAGACCAAGTGATGGAATATTATATGGTTCAAAATGGAATGTATAATCCCAACCAACATAAGGGTAAATAATTTCTTTTAAGCTAACTTATTAGCCAAGATAGTTAAAGAAACCTATAGAATTTTCTATAGGTTTCTTCTGCTACCTAGAAATAACGTTATGGTAACTAGAAATATAATACACTCCAATAAAAGGTATTTATTTCCTTTTAGACTGTATATTATAATGAATATGCGTTGCTAAAAATAGGAGGAAATTAGATGGAGAAATTCTTTAAAAATGCTTTAAAGGTATCAATAGCCTCTTTAGTCATTTCGATAACTTTATATGTAGTTATAATTGGATTGTTTCTTTTATCAGTTGTTACAGCAAATATTTTTGGTACTGTGATTAGGATTATTGTGCCTATTTTAACTTTAGTTACAATACTCGGGTTTATTTATTCCTTCTTTATCAAAGGTAAACAGAAAATCCCTTTTTTAACATTACATTTTGTTTCCTTATGTGCTCTTTCGTTTGGTATCTATCTTACTGTCAGTTTTCAAGGATTTGCACCTTGAGAAATATTTACATAAAAAAGCACCCTTTGCCCATATAAGCAAAGGGTTTTCAAATTTATCGGAATAGATTAAGACCATTATTATAATCTTGATAAAACATCTACAATCTCTTTAGGTTGTGTTATAACCTTATCTGCACGTCCTGTGTTTAAAAGCTCTACTGAGTCGAACCCCCAAGATACTGCTATACAAAAAAGGCTATTTTTCTTAGCTGCTTTGATATCTCTTAGTTCGTCACCTACATAAACTACATCTTCTTTCTTTAGATCATACTTTTTTAAAAATGAAGAAATATCTTTTGATTTAGAAAGAGGACTAAAAGAAAAATGCCTATAATCAAATATGTTAATAGTATTATTTATTAAAAATTCATTCATTACAACTTGATTATTACTCGTTGTAAACCCTATTTTATACCCCTCCTGTTTTAAAAGTCTGAGAGTTTCTTTCATTCCAGACACAGGTTTTAAATGAGGAATATATTGTTGAGACCTTCTTTTTATAGCGATTCCAACTAAGGGCATTTTATATAAAGGTAAATTAAGTACCTTACATCTATTACGTATCGATAATGAACTCAAATAAGGAACATCTTCTTCTGAAATTTTTTTGTATCCTTGCTTCTCAGCAATTTCGTTATACATATCAATTGCTAAAAATTTTGTATTTGTAATGGTCCCATTGAAGTTAAAAAGAATTACTTTTTTCATACACTTCTCCTTATATCTTATTTTCAAAGAATATTGTTTATTTTAATATTAAACAATTAATTTTTGGATTAAAATAGCATAATCCCGTTTATATTTTCAGTAAAGGTAAACCTTACAATTATACCATATAATTGCAATAAAAAAGAGAGGTAACTTTTTTCTCCTCTCCATAAACCACAGTAAAAAATTTATATATATTATATTTTAAGTTAAATAATACCATTAACCTCCCGGATATTTAAAGCCACTATATTTTTAATAACATAAATTTAATCCAAAATACAAAATAAGTGTATTTTATACATAAAAGTAAATATTAAAACTATTTTATAAAAAATATAGTTTTAATATTTACACTTAGTGACGACAAATACGCAGTTTTTCTACAAGGTGTGTAATAATTAACACTATTTTTAATGAAATGCGTTTACAATTACTTAATGGTATAGTAGAAAGTAAGACTGAACATAATCAACTTTATATAAACTAGATATGCATATCTTTTAGAGGAATAATTCCATTTCACTTCCCTTGAATTCAAATCCCATACTTCTATATAAGACTTCACCATCTTTAGATGCGTGTAACCAAATTCTCTTCACATTTCTCTTCTTGCTTTCTTTAATACATTTCTCAAGTAATTGTCTAGCTAGTCCTTGGTTTCTGTGATTAGGTAAAGTATACATATTAAGTATATAAGCCTCTATCCCTTGTAAATTCTCTAAATAAGGAGGTCTTTTAAAAAAAGATACTCCACTTACGCTTACTACTTCTTCATTGCTCTTAGCTATGTAAGAAACAAAGTTATTATTAGCGATCTCAGTTTCTAAATAAGATTTTGTAGCATTTACAATTTTATTTTCCTCTTCTTCTGATTGAATTTCATGAACCTCTTTAAGTAAGGCTACTCTAAGTCTAATAATTTCATTGATATCCAACATAGAAGCTTTATCAACGCTATATAAAGTTTTCATGTTTTATCTCCTTTTTACAAAAAGTACAATTAATATCTATAATTTTACTTTTAGAGATTTACTATGTCGAGGTAATAGATAATAATTTTTAGTTATCTTACTAATTCTTAAAATGATTGCTAAGAACGATGATTATGATAACTAACCTTGTATGTCCTATAAGTCAGTATCAGAGGAATTTAATTAAGGTCATAGAATTTATTATGAGCAAAGACTAAAGAGCTAAAGGAGAAAATTATGAGAGTAAGGGAATTTCAAACAGAAGATATACCTCAATTAGTGCATTTAATGGATCAGCTTGGCTATCCGACTACTTTAGAGAAGCTAGAGAGTAGATTTAGCAATATTCAGTCTCAACCTAATTATCATACATTAGTAGCTGAACTAAATAAGAAGGTAGTTGGAATGGTTGGGTTATGTCATAACTTGTTTTATGAATATGATAGTTCTTACGTGAGAATTGTCGCTTTCATTGTAGACGCTGACCATAGGCGTAAAGGAATTGGCGAGAAATTAATGAACGAGGCAGAAAAATGGGCGATGAAACAAGAAGCAACTTATATTATGTTAAACAGTGGAAACAGAGAAGAGAGAAAGGCTGCTCACAAGTTCTATCTCAATATGGCATATAAAGACAAAAGTACGGGCTTTTCTAAGCCATTAGATCAACAAAGTATTAAAAATGAAGAAGACCTTAAACTTTAAGGTCTTCTTCTGATACCGAGAAAATCCAGTATGTTAATTGTAATTGGATATGACGTATCGTCTATAAAGGTGAATTACTTTTTATACGTATATAAAGGCTTATTTTATTCACTAAATAGACGTTCTGTTACTTGATTCTCCACAGTCTAAAAAGGTGTACCTTTTTAGACTGTTGAGTGTTATAGAAGAACTTCTTATTTGTCGTTAGTTAGAGTAAATGGTGAAACTTTAATAATATATAAAATACTTTAATATTTACTTAACTAAAAACATAACTTAATTAAAGTTATTTCATAAGATAAGATTCAATCAAAATATTTATTTTTAAAAGTTATATGTATATGAATCTACAAATCTGGCCAGACTAATAACGTATTCCCCCTTTTCCAATAAAGTTGAAAATCCCTTACATCTAATTGTAAGGGATTATTTTTTTATTAAGTAGCAATAAACTTCCTAAATAAAATGTTGTTTGCGTATAAAAAAAGACACACCCTTTCCGAAGGAGGGTATGCCTTTATAAGATCGTATCTATTATTTAAAATCTACATTCAAGGTCGTGTCTTTCCATTTAACGATATCTTCGAGAAGAGTTTGGTACTTATGGTTAGCTACTTGGTAAGCTGTTTCTCCTAATAAAAGACGTAAAGGAGGATTTTCAGACTCTACAATAGAAATCATCGCTTCGGCTGCTTTTTTAGGGTTTCCTGGTTCATTTCCACTAAACTGAGCCATAGTAGAAATCGTAGGTTCAACCGTTTCTTTGTAGATAGTCGTTTCTGTTTTGACAGAAGAGCGACCAGCCCAATCAGTTCGGAATGAGCTAGGTTCGATTAAAGAAACACGAATATTGAAAGGTGCTACTTCTTGAGATAAGCTTTCAGAAATCCCTTCTACTGCATACTTTGTCGCATGATAATAGCCAAGTGCAGGGAAAGAAGCTATTCCACCAATTGATGACAAGTTAAGGATATGACCCGATTGCTGCTTTCTCATATATGGTAATACTGCATTCGTCATGTTCATAAGTCCCCAGAAGTTAATATCGAACATTTTACGTGTCTCGTCTTCCACACTTTCTTCAACAGAACTAAAGTAACCAATTCCTGCATTATTTACTAACACATCGATTTCACCAAATGTATGAATTGTTTGTTCAACAGCATTTTGAATTTGGCTCTTATCTGTTACATCAAGGTTTAAAAGAAGGACATTATCTGCATTCTTTTTTTTCAGCTCCTGAAGTTTTTCGGTATTTCGAGCTGTTACAGCTACTCTATATCCTTGATCAATAACTTGTTCTGCTAGCTCGCGACCAAAACCTGTTGAACAACCTGTAATAAACCATACTTTTTGTCTTTGACTCATTTGTATCACTCCTTTAATTTGTATACTTGAAGCATACAAGTTAAACCGAAGTTCAAGTCAAGAAAAAGACTAAATTAAAATATCTCCACCATTTTTTTTATGAATCATCGCATCATAAATGGCCACTTTTCGATTAATTTTCTCAAGGTAGCTAAATGTCTGTGCCATATCCTTTTCTACGCCTTCCTTATGCTTTAATAGCACGCTTCGTCTTTGTTCTAAAGTATCCTCTCCTTCGTGGATAAGTGCCACGTAATCCTTTATCTCATCTATACTCATTCCTGTATTTCGTAAAGCCATAACTAATTGTAGCCATTGTAATTCCTGCTCTGTATATTTTCTTCTTCCGCCACCATCTCGGTTTATCTTTGGTAAAATTCCTTTTCTTTCATAAAACCTTAGCGTAGAAGCTGGTAAACCGTACATTCTTTCCACTTCATTAATGCTATACAACGTATAATTCCTCCTCTAATATCTACTTGATTTTCGTTTATTTTCACAAATAAATACTTTTGATTTGACTTGAAGCTCACTTCAAGTTGTAGACTATCGATATCACCTGAAAGGAGTGATTCAATGCTTTAAACATACAAAATGTTATTTGCAATCCAACTTTTATAAAACTTAAGAGCAAAACTTCACATAAAGCAAGTTTAACAGAACAAAATTAAACAGTACAAAGAGGAAGAGCTCGTTTTTTCTATAAGTAAGATAAAGATTCTTGTCTTTTCTTAAACTATAGTACAAAGAAGCCATTTCACTAACAACAATATGAGAAAGTAGGTTTTAAATATGGATTATGTAAAACTCGGAAATACAGGATTAGACGTTTCAAGAATTGCCCTTGGCTGTATGAGCTACGGAGACCCTAATCGCGGTCATCATAAATGGACACTCAACGAAGAGCAAAGTCGCCCTTTCTTTAAAAAGGCCTTAGATCTTGGTATTAACTTCTTCGATACAGCTAATGCGTATCAAGGCGGCAGCAGTGAAGAAATCTTGGGAAGAGCCCTAAAAGATTATGCTAATCGTGATGAGGTAGTAATTGCGACCAAAGTTTATGGAAGCATGCGCGAAGGACAAAATGCATTAGGTTTATCTAGAAAAGCTATTATGACAGAAGTAGATCATAGTCTTCGCCGTCTTGGAACAGATTATATTGATTTATATCAAATTCATCGTTGGGATTATCATACACCTATTGAAGAGACGATGGAGGCTCTTCACGACGTAGTGAAAGCAGGAAAAGTTCGTTATATTGGCGCTTCATCCATGCATACATGGCAATTTCAAAAAGCAAATTATACAGCTGAACGTCATGGGTGGACTCGTTTTGTTAGTATGCAAAACCACCTAAATCTTTTATACCGTGAAGAAGAAAGAGAAATGCTTCCATTCTGTAAAGAAGAGAAAATTGGAGTTATTCCATGGAGCCCATTAGCTCGCGGTAGACTTACTCGGGACTGGGAAGAGACAAGTACTAGATCAGAAAATGATGCATTTGGAGAACACCTTTACCAATCAACAGCTGAAGCAGACCGAAAAGTAGTAGAAGCTGTAAAAGAAATTGCAGAAAATCGTGGAGTTCCTCGTGCCCAAATTGCATTAGCATGGGTTTTACAGAAACAACCTGTAGCAGCACCTATTATTGGGGCTACAAAAGAACATCATTTAACAGATGCAGTTTCTGCATTGGATATTAAACTAACGGCTGATGAGATTAGTTCACTCGAAAAGCCTTATGTGCCACATCAGATTTCAGGGTTTAATTAATAAATAAAAGGATGAGCCTTCTTTTGGGCTGATCCTTTTATTTATTATCATTGATAGTTAACATAAAACAAATTCTAGGAAACCATCTTAAAGATTATTTATCAAATAAGACACTCCTTCTAGCGAGTAGATAGAAGTGCCCTTGAGAACAGTAGTTAAGTTCCTTACGTCTTTCAACAAACTATATTACTCAATATGGAATTCTTGCAATCTTTTATTCCCTAATTCAGCTACATAGATATTTCCCTTTTTATCTACTGCGATATCATGGGGAACTTTTAACTCTCCATTTTTATTCCCCCACTTACCAAAACGCTCTAATATTTCTCCATTTTTGTTTAACACAATTACTTGGTTCGAGCCTTTTCCATGCTTAGGATAAAGAGAGTTGCCACCGTCTACTACATAGATCTTACCATTCTCTCCTACTTCTACACCAAAAGGTCTACCTAGTGACGGCTGTTTCCAACTTGTAAGATAGTTACCGTTCTTGTCAAGAACTTCTAAACGCGCATTATTACGATCGGCTACATAGATATTCCCTTCCTTATCTTGACTAATACCATGCGGTAGATTAAATTGTTCAGGGCCGTTTCCTAAACTATTTCTCTCCCATAAAAATTTTCCATTTTTATCAAACTTAACAATTCGATGATTTCGGTATCCGTCACTTACAATAAATGACCCATCATTACAAACGGTTACATCTGTAGGCCTAGCAAAGGTATACTTATTCATGCCAGTAGGGGAATTTGGAAATTCATTTCGAATTCTAAGAGCCCATTCCATATAAAAAGGATAATTAGAACCATAACTGCTTAATAAATCTCCCTGAGATGAAAATTTATATACCTTATTTTGAGTAATATCCGTAATCCAAACATTATCTTGGTTATCAATTTCAAGCCCATGTGGAGACTGAAATTGATTCTTTCCCCATGTATCTTTTACCTTTTTAGTTTTTCCATCAATGACAACTACTGTATTTTCGCTAATTAGCTGTTTTCCGCCATATGTAGAATTTGCACGATGTAGATAATAAATATCTCCCTTTGAATTAACAGCTACACCACTAGCTTCTCCAGCCGTGTTTTTTTCCTCTTTATTTTTTGGCCATAATATATTTTCTTCATACTTGGTAGGGGTAGCTTTATAAGAAGATGTTCTTTTATATAAAGTATCGGACCCACCTGATTTTAACCAAATTAAGGAAAAGGAAAATACCGCCACAATAATTAATATTAATATCAACTTTTTCTTTTTCATTAAAAAATCTCTCTCCTTTGATACAATATAAAATTATATTAACAAAATGAAATGATAGAATCATATAGTAGAGGACTGAAATTCACCTCGGTCTTAAGACTGATATTATTTCTTTACAGATATTAAAATGAATAAAATAACTTTTCCGAAAAAGGTAACTCTTTTGAGGTCGTAATTTCACCTTTACAAGAAATCGTTCTCTTAACAAGTGGGTCTATCTTTTCTTCTTTCACAAGTTGAACCATCACATCTCCTATTTTCTGCAGTTCTTCTTGTTCTTGACGATTGTTCGATTGATGCGCACTACCTAATGCAGCTTGATGAAAAGATAATGAGTGAGCAAGAATAAGAAATTCTTTACTAAAACCCTCTCTACTCACATTGTTATAGGAGTTTTTTATAGATATAGTAAGAAATTGAACAAATAACGTTATTTTCATATAAAAATTACCTATATATAGAATTTTAAAAACCCTTAATTACCTGCTTATTATGTAAGCTTTATGAATTGCCACAACAATTCATTGGTAAAGGAAGAGTTAGTTATAATAATGAGTTTATTTGTAATATTAAAAAAGGATAGATAGAGCCAATTTTTTCTGACTCTTCTATCCCCTTAGTTTGTAAATATATAAGTGTATGACATTATATAAAAATCTAGTAGCTAAAATACTCTCATCTTGAATCTTAATTTTAATAAAAAAAACTAAAATACATATTTATATATTAATTAAATCTTTTTGACAACTGTGCATGGATTTCCATATGCTAAACAGTTGTCAGGAATTGATTTTGTTACAACACTTCCGGCTCCTATCACAACATTTTCTCCTATTGTAACCCCTGGCAAGATTGCTGTATTACCACCAATCCAAGCATTATTTCCAATCGTGACAGGTTTAGTAAAAGTAAGATAAGGAGCTTCATCTTTCTTGTGATTTATATTAATACGTTCATTGGCTTTTAACGGATGTGTGGCTGCATAGATTTGAACATTTGGGGCAATTAACACATTCTCTCCGATTATAACCTTATTAGTGTCTAATATTGTACAATTAAAGTTAATAAATGTATTTTTTCCAATAGATATATTTTGACCATAATCGCAATAAAATGGCTTTTCTATCCATGCATTTTCTCCTATTGATTCAAGCAAATTTGAAAGGATTTTTTTCTTTTTCTCTGTTTCATCCTGCTGAGAACTATTAAATTCATCCATAAGAATCCTAGCTTGATTTGCAATTTCCATTAATTCTACATCTCGTGCATTGTAAGCTTGCCCACTCAACATCTTTTCCTTTTCAGTCATTATTCTTTTCTCCTCATTTAATTGATATATATACCAAAAAAACATATAAAAATAATTTTAGTTCATATTTAAAGAAACTAAATTAATAATTTTAACTTATAAAAAGCTAATTTTGAGTCCTAATTTCTTTACATGATAGAAATTAAGAGTTTACCTTTATTCTGTATTATAGATAATCTCTATAAGAGGCCTGATAACTAATATAGATAGAAATCTGCAAACAAAGATATATTTCAAATAGTTATAACCTCAACTAGAGGTATAACTCAAGTTACATCTGATCTAACTTTTCATTAAAATGGCAAAACTCTGTTCTTTAAGAGAAAACTGTTTAGATACAGGTTGATTTGTCCATAAGTTTAAAGCATGATTGAAGCTATTTGGGAGTTGAATTTCCTTTTCGACATTTGAACGGTTAATAATGAACATTAGTTCTTCAGATCCTGCAGTTTTTGTATAAGATACTATATCCTGAGCTAAATCCTTAAAAGCAAATTCTCCGTCGTTTCCAAAAGATGCATACTGTTTGCGCAATGCAAGTAGCTTCTTTACGAAATTGAATAAATCAAGGTCTTGTTTAGCACTATCCCATTCCATGCATTTTCGGCATCCAGGATCGTCTCCTCCGGTTAAACCAATTTCATCTCCGTAGTAGATACACGGCGTGCCTGTAAACGAAAGTTGAAATACATACAGCAGTTTGAGCCTTTGGGTTTCACCTTGGCACATTGTTAAAACTCTCGGTGTATCATGACTTCCAAGAAGGTTGAATGCCACTTCATTCACATGTTGAGGATAAGATTGAATAACTTTAGTTAATTCATTTTGAAATTCTTCAACTGTAGATGTTTGCTTTGCGAAGAAGTCCAATGCAGCATTGGTAAAACGATAGTTCATGACTGCATCAAATTGATCTCCTTGAAGCCAAGGCATAGAATCATGCCAAATTTCTCCCAAGATGTAGACGTCTGGTTTAATCGATTTAACTGTTTTTCTAAATTCTCTCCAGAAATGATGATCTACTTCATTTGCAACGTCTAAGCGCCATCCGTCAATATCAAATTCTTCAATCCAATATTTTGCCACATGCAGAAGGTAATTTTGTACTTCTTTGTTTTCTGTATTTAATTTAGGCATAATCGGTTCAAAACCAAAAGTACGGTAGTTCACTTTATTTTCTTCTTTTAAAGGAAACTGTTTTATATGAAACCAATCTTTATAAATTGACTGTTCTCCCTTTTCCAAAACATCTTGAAAAGGTCCAAATCCATAACCACTATGATTAAAAACTGCATCCAGCATAACTTTAATTCCTTTTTTGTGACATTCTTCTACGAGTTTCTTGAATACATGTTTGTCACCGAAGTGAGAGTCAATTTTCAAATAGTCAATGGTATCATATTTATGATTGGTAGATGCTTCAAATATTGGTGTAAGATAAATGCCTGTAATACCTAGGTCTACTAAATAATCTAGACGATTCACTATTCCCTGTAAATCTCCCCCAAAAAAGTTTGAAGCTGTGGGTGCTTCTCCCCATTTCTCTACATTCTCGGGGTTTATAGAATGATCTCCATTACTAAACCTTTCAGGGAATATTTGGTACCAAATCGTATTTTTTACCCAAGAAGGAGGAGTAAACACATCAATTTTATTTAAGAATGGAAAACAAAAGTAGTAGTGACAATGATTTGGTATTTCGTTAAAGAAACCTCTTTCGGTATAAACCACTTCTTCAACGCTGTCTTTACATATAAATCCATAGCGCATTCGGTGATTATCTGGTTTTATTGAAATGTGCCAGTAATCAAATAAATCGTCAGATCCTGCCAAAAACATAGGTTCTCTCTTATAAAGCCATTTATCGTCTTTCCATAAATAAGGATCTCCATAAATAAGGGTAACCTTGTGTAAATCTCCTTTTTTAGATTGCAAGCGAATATGTAAGGTATCTTCATCGTATGCATAAGCAAAATTATTTTTAGGACGGTGGAAAATAGAAGTATAGTTCACAATTAAATCCCCTTTTTTAATTGATTAAAATAATTAATAAAATAATATTAGGTTTTTTTATTTTTATTGTCAATGAATATATTTAAGTATTTGTTATATTGTAAGTGCTTGCATTTTTTATTTTTGGATTTATAATAATGAATTATAAGTTAATTTATTAAAACATTTAATTAATTTAAAAAGAATAAATGAAAGGGGAGAAAAAAATGAAGTTTTTTAAAAAAAGCATTCTATTAGCTTCTACAATTGCTTTATTAACGGCATGTGGTATAGAAGAGAAATTAGATGCGAAAGAAAAAAGTGAAGTGGAGAGGAAACCAAAAAAACTAGTTGTTTGGGAGGAGAAGGGAAAAGCGGAAGCTTTAATTCCTGCCATAAAAAGTTTCGAAAAGAAATATGGTATTCAAGTAGAATATAAGGAGCTAGAGCTATCCGCAGAAATTAAAGAAAAGATTAGGTTAGATGGACCTGCGGGAACAGGTCCCGATGTACTAAGCTTACCACACGATCAGATCGGACAATTGGCGTTAGAAGGGCTAATTAAGCCAATCAAAGTGGATAAAAAAACTATTAGTCAATTTACGAAACAAGCGATTGAGTCTCAGACTTATGACGGAAAGCTTTATGGACTTCCAAAAGCAATCGAAACGCCTGTTTTTCTTTATAATAAAAAGCTTATGAAAGAACCTCCAAAGACGATGGAAGAGCTCTATAAGATTTCAAAGCAGCTCAAAGGTCATAAACAATATGCTTTCCTAGCACCTTGGGATAACTTCTATTTTGCAAATGCCGTGATAGCAGGAATGGGAGGAGAAATATTTAAAACAAAAGATGGGCACGTAGATGCTTCTAAGGTTGAATTAAACAACAGAGGTGCGGTAAAAGGAGCTTCATACATAAAGAAATGGTATCAGGAAGAGTTGTTTCCAAAAGGAATTATCGGCGAAAACGGTGGTTCAACGTTAGAAGGCTTATTTAGTGAAGGTAAGGTCGCCTCGGTGATGAGCGGGCCGTGGGCTTTTGACAGTTACAAACAAGCAGGAATTGATCTCGGTGTGTCAACGTTACCAACACTGCCAAATGGAAAACCTATGCAAACATTTATTGGAGTAAAAGGATGGGAAGTCAATAGCTTTACAAAATACAGCAAATGGTCTACTAAACTTGTCAAATATTTGACGAACTATGAAAATGCAAAGATTCGCTATCAAAAAACACAAGAGATTCCACCTGTTGTATCCCTTTTAAATGATCCTTTAATTCAAGAAAATGAAAAATCTAAAGCTATAGTTACACAAGCAAGCACAGGAAAAGTAATGCCAAATATTCCTGAGATGAATGAAGTATGGGGTCCGATGGTAACAGCGCTGCAGTTAATTGCTAACGGAAGGGAAAATCCAAAAACAGCGTTGAATGAAGCGGCAGAAACAATACATGATCAAATTCAAGCAAACCATGGTAGTTAATAGAAGGGAGAGGACAGCATGAATGATACAAAGAAACAAGTGGAATATTCTACATCTTATTTAGGTCAAATTCATCCAAAGAAGCATCGTCGAATTGCTATGTATTTATCCTGTATTCCCGGTTTAGGTCAAATATACAATAAGCAGCTATTAAAAGGCCTTTTTCTATTTATTTTAGCAGCCTCGTTTATTATAGCCTTTAAAGATTTATTAAATATCGGATTATGGGGGCTTATGACTCTTGGAACAAAACCCTTTCGGGATCATTCTATTTTTCTTTTAGTAGAAGGGATCTTAGCAGTACTCGTACTAGCTTTTGGGGTAGGAATATACGCTTATAACCTATATGATGCTTATCAAAACGGTAAAAAACGAGACGAGGGGATAGCTGTTCATTCAGTGAGGGAACAGTACCAAAATTTAATTCAAAACGGCTTCCCTTATTTAATGTTATCACCTGGTTTTTTACTTCTTATTTTGGTAGTGGTATTTCCAATTATTTTTATGGTGCTATTAGCTTTTACCAACTATAATCTTTACCATTCTCCCCCGGCCCGTTTGGTTGATTGGAACGGAATCAGTAATTTTATTGATATTTTCAAGCTGGATATTTGGAGAGAAACCTTTATTTCGGTATTCTCGTGGACAGTTGTATGGACTTTCGTAGCAACAAGTGGACAAATTTCGATCGGAATGTTTTTAGCCATCGTAATTCATCAGAAAGAGCTTAAGTTTAAACGCTTTTTTCGTACGATTTTAATTTTGCCGTGGGCTGTACCAGCTTTTATTTCCATCCTCATTTTCAGCGGAATGTTTAATGAAACATTTGGAGCTATTAATAATGATATATTAGCATTCTTTGGTATAGCATCAATTCCGTGGATGAGCGATCCTTTCTGGGCTAAAGTAGCTTTAATCTTCATTCAATGGTGGATTGGATTTCCCTTTGTTTTTACAATGATTACTGGCGTTTTGCAATCAATTCCAGAAGAACTCTATGAAGCTGCAACGATTGATGGAGCTACGCTTTGGAATAAGTTTCGACACATTACACTTCCAATCGTTCTTTTCACAACAGCGCCTATTATGATTACACAATTTACAAGTAATTTTAATAATTTTAATGTGATTTATCTATTTAATGGAGGAGGTCCGGCTGTATCCGGTCAAAATGCGGGGAGTACAGATATTTTAATTTCATGGATTTATAATTTAACCATGACCTCAGCGCAATACGGGAAAGCTGCAGCCATTACGTTGGTACTTTCCATGATTGTTATAGCTATAGCTTTATGGCAATTTAGGCGTACAAAATCTTTTAAAGAAGAGGACATGATGTGATATGAACATAAAGACACAGAGATTTCTTCGATTAACTTTTTCTTATATCGTATTGGCTCTTGCGAGCGCTATTGTAATTTTTCCAGTACTTTGGATTATAGGTTCGTCTTTAAATCCAGGTAACAGTTTATCTAATTCATCCATGTTTCCAAAAAATGCAACTTTGTCTCATTATAAAGAACTGTTCAGTTTTAATGATAGCTATTACCTGCGATGGTATTGGAATACGTTAAAAATCAGTATAGTAACGATGGTATTGTCCGTTATCATGGTGGGTCTAATGGCTTACTCATTTTCACGTTTTCAATTTGTGGGAAGAAAAAACAGCTTAATGTTATTTTTAATTTTACAAATGGTTCCACAATTTTCAGCTTTAATTGCTATCTATGTATTAGCCTATTTAAGTGGGCTGTTAGATACACATTTAGCGCTAATTTTAATTTATGTCGGCGGACTCTTACCAATGAATACATGGCTTGCAAAAGGGTATTTTGATACGATTCCAAAAGAATTAGACGAATCTGCAAGAATGGATGGAGCAGGGAATTTCCGCATTTTTTATCAAATAGTGCTTCCTTTAGCAAAGCCTATATTAGCAGTAGTAGCGCTTTTTAGCTTTATCACTCCATTTACAGATTTTATTTTAGCTACTATCCTATTACGTTCTGAGGAAAAGTACACATTAGCTGTAGGATTGTACCGCATGATCAGCGGTCAATTCGGAAATTCATTTACCGAATTTGCAGCAGGCTCAGTTTTAATTGCTATCCCCATTAGCTTTTTATTTTTAGCTTTGCAAAAATATTTTGTGACTGGACTTACAGCTGGGGGAACAAAAGGGTAAGCAACGTTGATATGTACCTTTTAATTAAATGTTATAATGAAGGAAATAGAATGACAATAGGAGAGTTTACATGGTATTAAAAGGGCAAAATACGACAAGAACGAAGAAATTAAATCAATCTTTAGTTCTAAAACTACTGTTGCAAAATGGTCCAATTTCTAGGCAGCAAATTGCTGAAATTACCCATTTAACTCCTGCAACGATTACATATTTAACAGCAGAGTTAATCGAACGCGGTCTAATTGTAGAAAAAGGGGATCTTCAAACAAAGAGTCCTAGAGCTGGACGAAAGTCGGTAGCTCTAGATTTGAACGGAGACTCTTATTGGGTTCTTGGCATCCATACAAGTATGGAGCGTTTGAAAATGGGACTTGTTAACTTAAAAGGAAGAATTACAGATTTACAAACAATACCTGTTCCTTCTAAGTTTAATGAAGAGGAGTTCTTAGCATTTACAGCAGAACGAATTAAAACGTATTTGCATGATCACTCAGAGATGGTTATAGAAGGAGTCGGCATAGGAGCTTTAGGTGTTGTAGATATTGAAAATGGAAAGCTTTTAGGAAATCAGCGTTTAGGCTGGCCTGATGTTGAACTGGTATCCTACTTACAAAAAGAAATATCATTACCTATCTATTTAGATAACAATGTAAGCGCAATGACGCTGGCTGAAAAAATGTTTGGTAATGGCAAACAACTATCAGATTTTATGTGTATTTATCTAGGTCATAGAATAGGAGCTGGAATGGTCCTGAAAAATGAATTGTATCGCAGTGGCTTAACAGGGGGCGGAGAATTTGGCCATATGACCTATATACATCAAGGGAAACCATGCTGGTGCGGAAATAAAGGCTGCTTGAATCAATATGCATCAGAACAGGCTATTTTAGAAGAGCTGCAAGTTTCAACAGCTGATGAGGTTCTTCGGAAAGCTGTTGATCGTGATGAAGCTACACTGGAAGTGATTGAAAAAGCAGCCGAGCAAATTGCTGTTGTATTGTCTTCTTTTATCAATATGCTTCATTTGAAAAAAGTCGTTCTTTGCGGTACCTTATCAAATCCTATTTTACCAGTAAAGGACATTATTAATAAGGAAGTAAATCAATGTTCTTTCTTAGCTCGAGCTGATGGGATAGAAGTGGAATCTTCTAAGTTAGGAGAAAACATTGAAGTGATTGGAGCAGGAGGGCTAGCATTATGGTATGGCCTTTATAATAAGAAATGAAACGTGTGGAGAAATTAGTTCTCCATATACGTTTCTATTAATTAATTAAATGAATTAATGAAATTATTCGTTATCAAAAAGGGAGTAGAGAGTAAATGACAGGACCTAACATCATCGTGATAAATGATTTTTATTCGACTTATTTAAATAATAAGCGAAATTTATATATTTATTTGCCTCCGAGCTATGAAAAAGAGAAAGAAAAGTATTATCCTGTGCTTTATATGCATGATGGACAAAATATCTTCCACAGAGCTGCTATCAACGGGCAGTCGTGGAAAATCCATCTTGAAGCAGAGCGCTTAATCAAGGAGGGGCAGATCGAAGAAATCATTATCGTTGGAATATCCAATATGCATGAAGAAAGAGCAGAAGAGTACAGCTATCACACATTAGACGTAGTTGAACTGAATATTCCTCAGCCATTAGCTACAAAGACACCAAAAGGAGAGTTGTACGAACAATTTGTGGTCGAAGAAGTAAAGCCATATATTGATTCTGTTTTTCGAACTAAAAAAGAGGCGTGTCACACTGCGCTAATGGGATCTTCAAGAGGAGGGGCCGTTACTTATCATATGGGATTTAGAAGGCCTGATGTATTTGGAATGTTGGGAATTCTTTCACCTTATTTTTATTATGTGGATCCAAAGTCTTTAAGCGTATTTCCTTTAGTTGAGTCTTACACAGATAAGAGAGAAATATATAAAGTGTGGATGGATGTTGGGGAACAAGAAGGTTTACTAATCATGGTAGACCATGTAAAGCAAGTGGCGAAAAAGTTAATAGCTGCTGGATATGAATATGGAAAAGAATTAGTTTACTATCAAGACCCTGAAGCTTCTCACACAGAAAATGATTGGGCTAAAAGGATAAGCTCACCTCTGATCTACTTCTTTGGAAATAAGGGCGATTTGGAATCAGTTGAGATAACGGGAAGAAACTTAATAGGGTTAAATGAATCTACATGCAGTGTTAATGTCATTAAATCGTTCAGCAGTGGATTTAAAATGAGTGAACTAAATGGTGCGTTTTCAGTTTCAGATGAACGTATAGCAGAAGTAGAATGCAACGGAAAAATTTTACCTAAAAAAGTTGGGAAAACAACTGTTTCATTCGAAGAAAACAGTTTACGGTGCGAAAAAGAAATTGAAATAGTAGAATATATGCCAGATAAACTGGTAGCTTCTTTACAGGTTCGATCCGTAGAGGATATTTCAGAAGCAACAACTATTTATGCTGGACTTCCTTTGAAAATGATACAGCCGAACTTATATTATGGTACGTTCATCTTGCCTATAGACGTAAGTTTTTCATTTCAGATTCATACAGATACCGGGAAAGTAGAAGTATCTAGTCATGGTGAACCTCTTTCAAGAACGTTACACGTAACCAAACCAGTTGATTTGAGTTGGACTGTATCAAATTGGAAATAGAAATGAACCAAAAACCCACGTAATGATTCGCTGAAAGCAAATAGAAAAGCCTTTTCTGAAAAGAAAGGCTTTTTTATTTGCTTTCAGTAAACAATCAAAGAGAAAGCTTGGTATTTAAGCATAGAAAGAGAATTTTATTGGGTCTATATTAGGGTGAAATAAAAAATGATATCGTTCGTAAAAGTATAAGTTACCGAACTATTTGATATTAACAGCCTCTTTATATAAAAGACATAGGATTTATTAGTTGTAACCTTTCAGTTTAAAATAGCTTTTACCGTACGTGTTTTTGTTAATTTGTATGTGACTTACAGAGAAGTTTTGAGTAGTTAAACTGAAAATAAAAGTGTGCAAGAAAGCTTTTATTGCTTATTCAAATAAACAATGAACGATTTCAATGCCATTGAAATAAGAAAGGAAGTATCTCTAGACAGATAGCTTTTTTATTGCTGATATGAATGGGATTAAAATGCAGTAACCAATAAATGAATAGGGAGAGAACTAGGTGAAACTAAGAATGTACTCACGAATTGTAACTATAAATTTTTTTATAGATAAATGCATTTTTTCTAATTTGTATTATAGGTATATCAGTTCTACAATATGACTTGTAAGACTCAAAACATTAGACGATTACCCCTTAGGAGGATATTTATATGAATAAACATGTACTAATGGTCGTAACAACGGCTGATAAAATGAAAGACGATCACAAAACAGGTCTTTGGCTTTCAGAATTTGGCGAAGCGTACGTTGAGTTTGCAAAATCTGGATATGATGTTACCGTAGCAAGCCCATTAGGTGGAAAAGCTCCCGTAGATGATCGAAGTCTTGAAGGAGAAACACCGCAAGAAATCTTAGATACAGCTCAGCATTTAGAAAATACGGTAGCATTGGATGCAATTACAGATGGCTCCCAATTTGATGCCATTTTCTTACCGGGTGGTCACGGTACTATGTTTGATCTTCCAGATAATAAAAAACTTCAAGCATTAATTCGTGAACTCTATGAAGCAGATAAAGTAGTAGCTGCCGTTTGTCATGGACCAGCCGGTTTAGTAGGAGTCACTTTATCAGATGGCACGCCACTAGTAGCAGGTAAAGATGTAGCAGCATTCACAGATGAAGAAGAGTGCGAAACAACACTAGATCGCTTCATGCCATTTCTTTTAGAAACGCGTCTTCGCGAGCTTGGTGCAAATGTAGTAGCAGCACCAAATTGGACAAACAATGTGCAAACAGCAGGAAACTTAGTAACAGGACAAAATCCACAGTCTACAGTGAGTGTAGCAGAAGAAGTTGTTAGTCGACTATCTAAATAAACAATGAAAAGATGTCTGTAAGCTCATAAGAGCTTATAGGTATCCCCTATCAAATATGATACTAAAGGAGAAAAACAATGGAAAATTTTCAATATCACAATCCAACAAAATTATTTTTTGGAAAAGGTCAACTTGAAGCATTAAAAAATGAAATCCCCCTTTATGGCAAACGTGTGTTAGTTCTATACGGAGGAGGCAGCATTAAGCGTAATGGGTTATACGATAGAGTGATGTCTTTACTTAAGGAAATTGACGCCTTTACAGTAGAATTGAACGGTGTAGAGCCCAATCCACGCTTAACAACAGTTAATAAAGGGATTCACTTAATTAAAGAAAATGAATTAGATTTTATTTTAGCAATAGGAGGAGGCAGTGTCATTGACTGTGCAAAAGCAATTGCTGCTGGCTCTCACTATGAGGGAGACGTATGGGATTTAGTGACGAAAAAGGCACCAGTAACGTCAGCCCTTCCAATTGGTACAGTACTTACACTAGTAGCAACAGGCTCTGAGATGAACGGGGGTTCTGTCATTACCAACTGGGAAGCCCAAGATAAGCGTGCTTTTGGCTCTATTCATACATTCCCTAAATTCAGTGTACTAGATCCAGAACTTACATTTTCTGTACCACGTGACCAAACGGTTTACGGTATTGTTGATATTATGTCTCATGTATTGGAACAATATTTCCATGCATCAACAAATGCACCTCTTCAAGAGCGAATGGGAGAAGCTATCTTACGCACGGTAATTGAAGTATCTCCAAAGCTCGTTGATGACCTAGAAAATTATGCGTATCGAGAAGTGATGATGTTAAATGGAACCTTCGCGTTAAATGGAACCTTATCGATGGGGGTAAAAACGGACTGGGCCACACATATGATTGAACATGCTGTTTCCGCAGTTCACGATATTCCTCACGGAGGAGGCTTGGCAATCTTATTCCCTCACTGGATGGCATATGTTGCAAAACAGAAACCAGAAAAAGTAGCTCAATTAGGAATTCGTGTCTTTGATATTGATTCTAAGGGTAAGATGGATAATGAAGTAGCAAAAGAAACGATTGATGCCTTAAGATCATTTTGGAATTCAATCGGTGCCCCTGCAACCCTTTCAGACTATAAGATTGATGATAAAGAGCTGGAACTCATGTCTGAACGTGCAATGGTAGCAGAAACGATTGGTGGATATATTCCATTGAAAAAAGAAGACGTAAAAGAAATTTTGCGAAACGCACTTTAAAAAACGAACGTAAACGAGGGAAAAGTATGGCGGACATTATTATTAATGCAATACTTCAGGCTAAGCCAGGAAAAGAGACATTTCTTCGAGAAGAGTTGGTAAAAGTTATTGCACCGTCAAGAGCAGAAGACGGATGTATTCAATATACGCTTCATGAAGATATCAATAAAAAAATACATTTGTTTTTTATGAGAGATGGAAAAACGAAGAAGCTCTCTTGTCACACCTTGAAACGTCCCATTATAAACATTACAGAAGTCAAACGGAACAACTACTTGAAAGTAGAGAAGTACATCGTTTGAAGGAAATAAGGTAGCACATTTGCACCGTTCATGTAACGAACGGTGCTTTCATTTTGAGGTATATAAGATATTTATTTCTTGTTAACATAAACACTCTTTCCTGAAAACATAACAAAAAAGAATGGCAAAATTGCCATTCTTTCATGATGAAATCTATCTTCTATTTTATTACAAATAATATCTGACTTCTTTTCATACGTATTCAATAGAAAATCCTCTCTTATTTATTTTTATGATAAACAAGAGGATTTAATGGACTATTGACGAGATCACCAGTTTGCAAACCAGGCATCCAACGTTTCAAGTCATTCTCACGTGCTTTATGATCAATTTTCGACACGACTGTTTCATCAGCAATGTATATAATCGTCATTACTTCACGTGTACGCTTTGTGGGATTACCTGGAGCGCTGTGCAGAGTCCATCCGTAGTGGAAGGTTGCATCTCCAGCATCCATTGCTCCATACGTAATTGTATCGAATCCTTTTGAATTAATATAATCACCTAATGTTTGATGAGATTCATTTGAAATGGCCAGCTTACTAATATAGCCTTGTTGATGAGAACCTGATGCAAATGACATTGATCCCATTTCCTCAGAAACATCTACTAACGGCATCCACATTGTAATGGTTTTATCAGTATCTATTGGCCAATAAGTTTGGTCCTGATGCCATGGAGTATGTCCGCCACCAGGCTCTTTAAACAATGCTTGATCATGGTAGATTCTAACACCGTCTACACCAAGCAATTCAGCAGCTATTTTTGCAAATCGACGGGCCATTACAAACCTTTCTACTTCTTTTGATTCTTGCCAGAGGTTCATTCTTTGAATGAACGCTTTTCCGTAAGTATCTCTTTCAGATAATGGTGCTAATTCTTTTGTATGCTCTTGAACGAATTGATATATGACATCACGGTAAGCTTTTATTTCTTCTTTTGAAGCTACACCTTGCAGACGTATATGTCCATTTTTTTGATAGTTATTAATCTGTTCCTGTGTAAGAATGTATTCATTCTCTAATTGTGGTAACGTTTCTACTAAATGCTTTTTCAAATCTATCCCTCTCCCTATTTAATTTTCTAGACATTTCTAGCTGTTAATTTGATTATAGTATCGGTGTAGATTGATTTGTTCCGTTTTATTGTGCAAGAATATGCTTTTTTTTGATCTTTTTGCTACTATAAAAGAAACAATTGAAAGGGTGCCTATTTATATGGAAGCTGTTAAAGAAATACATTCCTATGACCCGTTGTTTCCATTCATTTTCATGTATAAAATAAGTGGAAATCCGGATTACAAAGTTAATTTATACCACTTCCATGATTGGTATGAAATAGTTATTGTTCATGATGGTGAAGGAAGTTTTTTTATTAATAAAAACTTTTACGATATTAAAAAAAATGAGATGTATCTCATCCCAGCAGATATTATCCATAAAGCAACCTCGTCGGTAGAGTCTCCTTATGTATGCAGTGTAATATTGTTTCATCCCATACTTATTTATTCAATGGAACTTGGGGATTCTTTTTCTTACTTATCTTTCTTTCATCACAAGAATAAGGAGCCAGAATATCAATATCAATTAACAGAAAGTGAGATGAAAAATTACGAAGAGTTACTTTTACATATGGCAGGTGAAGTCCATAAAAAAAAGGGAAATCGTCAAGCCTTGTTGCTTTTACTTCATTGGATTTTACTCTTTTTTAACAGGAACCCTAATCGGACAGATATAAAAGGAATTATTCAAGAAGAATCCAAAAGCGAAATATGGATGAAAGAAATTCTTATATATATTGACATGCATTATATGGAAAGTGATTTAACGTTATCAACTCTTGCTAATGAGGCTTTAGTCAGCGCTGAACACTTTAGCCGTGTTTTTAAACGTACAACTGGCTTTACACTTCCCAACTATCTAGGAATTAAACGCTTGTTTAAAGCAAAAGAACTTTTGCTATATTCTAATCATTCAATCTCTTATATTTCTGATACCTGCGGCTATAAAAGTGTTTCCTACTTTCACCATAAGTTTAAAGAGAAAATTGGCTGTACACCTGGTGAATTCAGAAAAAATAAAAGAGGATTACTAAAAAAATAGGTTATAAACTATAAAAAGTCCCCTTGAGAGTGAACTGAACCCAAGGGGTTTAAGAATGGATGATTATTTCCTTTAGGTAGGTTTTTTATACACCCTTAATATCACTACGTTTACTAGATACCCAAGGAAAGGAGAGTGCATACAAAGTGCACGTTTTATTCACATACAGTAATATGTTAAAAATATCCTGCACGTATATAAAGTGGTAATATATAGATGTTTCATAAGTCGGATACGTATGAACGAACCCTTACAAAAAGCAACCTCGTTTATTGGCCAATACCGAGGTTGCTTTTTGTTGTTTTTAATAGCTCTATTTACTCAACGGATCTAAACTCTGGTGGTAAATACAGTGAGATGTAGATGCTTCCAAATTGTTTCGTATTCATATTTTAATTAAAACTTTTCCTCTGTAATTACGACTTTCTACTAGTTTATGTGCTTCAGCCGCCTCTTTCAAATTAAATACTTGTGCTATAGGAAGAGTAAGTTGTTTTGAATTAAAAAGCCCTAATAATTTTTCTGCCACAGGTGCTAACCTTCCTGGATCATAATTTCTAGTAGTACCTAAGCTGAACCCTTTGATATTTCTACAACTGCTATGTACATCACTCGTTTTAAAAACCCCAGCCTTTCCACTGCTATTGCCGAATTGAACGAGCGTACCATATAAGGCTAAACAATCTAAACTCTTATTAGTGACATTACCAGCAACGGAATCAAAAATAACATTTGCTCCTTCATTGTTTGTATGATTTAACACTTGCTCTGTAAATGTTTCATAAGTGCAAATAATATCTGCTCCTAACCTTTTTACATAATCTCCTTTCTCTAAATCTCCAATAGTTCCGATAATTTTTTGAACACCTAATAGTTTAGCTACTTGTATGAGCATTGAACCTACACCGCCAGCAGCACTATGAACCACGATAGTATCTTGCTTTTTTACCATTCCAATTTCATGTATTAGTATGTAAGATAAGATAGATACTGTTGGCATAGCCGCAGCTTGTTCGAACGATAAAGTATCTGGAATTTTAAATACTAACTCTTCATTAGCAATTACATACTCTGCATACGAACCGTTCTTTGGAAAAGCAATTACCCGATCTCCTTTTACAAAGGAGGAGTGGACCGAACTCTCTTCAATTGTCCCTGCAGCATCTAAACCAAGCATCAAAGGGAAAGTGACTTTACCTTTGTTACCTAAACGGTTTTTAATATCAGCATAGTTTACACTTGTAAAAGCTACTTTTATTAAAACTTCATTTTTACTTATTTTAGGTCTTTCCATTTCTGTATATAGAAGGACATTCGTATTCCCACACTCATGTTGAATTATAGCTTTCATCTTTTTATCCACTTCCCATTGAAATTTTTTCGCCTTACATTAAATTTATTATCTAACCCTTTTTTTATTAATGATCTCTATAGTTGTGTTCGCTGTGAATGTAGTTTATTCCTTCAGTATGCTGTTCCTTGTCATGTGAAATTGCAGTTACCATAATGTTCTTTACAGGAACCAAATAAAAAAGAACCCTGGTGCCCAGGGTTCTTTTTTGTTTCGGCTTTTACTCCATTTACTATTTAAATTGACATCAAAATAGCATTTTGTTAATATTGACTTACGAACGTTCGTAAGGAGTGATAAGATGAAATCAAATCAGTTAAAAGAAGTCGCTTTAAATCAATTTGCTTTACATGGTTATCAAGGAGCTTCACTTGCTACTATTGCTAATGAAGTAGGCATTAAAAAACAATCTATATATGCACATTTTAAAAGTAAAGAAGATCTTTTTATTAGTACTTTTAATGATTCTCTAGAAAATGAATTGCAATTTATTAAACAATTCATGGAAGAAAATCATTCAGTACCTCTTGAAAAGATTTTATATAACTTTTTAAACGAATACTTGGGACGTTATCAAAAAGATCACAATATGAGCTTCTTTATGAGAACATCCTTTTTTCCACCATTAGAGTTTGAAGAACAAATTAAAAATGGCACCAATATGTTTGTGAATGAATTAGAATCTCTGTTTTTATTAGTATTTAAAGAAAGAGAGGGTGACTTAAAGTACAAAGTTGCTCCTGAATCTGCAATGCTGTCATTTTTAACAATATTTGATGGATTATTAGTTGAACTGTTATATGGATTCCCAGATCGTCTTCAGAAACGTCTAACTAATTCGTGGAATATTTATTGGCAAGGTATTACTGAATAAAAGGAGAGAGTCAAATGAATCGCGCTTGGGGTTTATTAGTTTTAGGATCCATATTAGAAATATTCTGGGTCATGGGATTAAAACATGCTGATGATGTACTCACGTGGACAGGAACCATTATTGCCATTGTTTTATCTTTTGGCCTATTGATTAAGGCCACTTCAAAACTTCCTGTTGGGACAGCCTATGCTGTATTTACTGGACTTGGTACTACGGGTACTGTGTTACTTGAGATGCTGGTTTTTGGAGAACCATTTCAACTTATAAAGATTATCTTAATTCTTGTTCTTCTTGCGGGTGTTATTGGACTGAAGCTTGTAACGGGCAGTACAAAACAAGAAGGGAGTGCTTCATAATGGGATGGATTTTTCTTGTTTGTGCAGGCATTTTTGAAGTTGTAGGTGTCACAGGTTTAAACCTTATATTACGTAATAAAAATATCTTTTCATTTGCAGTCTTTGTGTTAGGACTGGGAAGTAGCTTCACCTTCTTAAGTCTAGCCATGCAATCTCTACCAATGGGAACAGCTTATGCAATATGGACAGGAATTGGAACAGTTGGGTCAGGGGTTGTAGGAATCCTATTTTATGGAGAATCAAAGAGCTTAGCTAGAATTATATTTATGGCTATGGTATTAAGTGCCGCAATTGGTCTAAAGCTTATTAGTTAACAAGAGGAGAATATAACATGACATTATGGTTTACAGAAAAACAGACTTCTTCATTTGGTATTACAGGAAAAGTAAATCGCACATTAGAAAGTGAAAAGACTACTTTTCAACAGTTAGATATGTTAGAAACTCAAGAGTTTGGAAACATGTTGTTATTAGACGGTATGGTCATGACATCAGAAAAAGATGAATTTGTCTATCATGAAATGATTGCTCATGTACCATTATTCACACACCCCTCTCCTAAACATGTTTTAGTAGTTGGTGGCGGTGATGGAGGAACAATCAGAGAGGTGTTAAAACACACAAGCGTAGAAAAAGTCACACAAGTTGAAATTGACGGTAAAGTAGTTGAATATTCTAAGAAGCATTTACCTCACATTTCGTCCGAATATGGAAACCCACGAGTTGAATTAATAATCGGAGATGGATTTGAACACATTATCAAGAGTGAAAATAGGTATGATGTGATCTTAGTTGATTCTACCGAGCCTGTTGGACCAGCTGCCGGTTTATTTACAAAGGGCTTTTATGCAGGTATTGCAAAAGCTTTAAAGGAAGATGGGATTTTTGTTGCTCAAACAGATAACCCGTGGTTTAAAGCTGATTTAATCAAAAATGCCATTCATGATACAAAAGAGATTTTTCCAATTGCACGTCTCTATACGTGTAACATTCCAACTTATCCAAGTGGAATGTGGACGTTCACCATGGGTTCAAAAAAACATGATCCTTTAAATGTGGAAGATGGTCACTTTTTTGAAATAGATACTAAGTATTATACAAAAGAACTCCATTCTGCATCTTTTGTGTTGCCAAAGTTTGTTCAGGAATTATGCGAAGATAATAAATAAAAAAGGTTCCGTCAATGGCTCCCTTGTTATCACTTCAAGGGAGCCATTGATTTGAATTTAATAATATTTTATTAGCAACAAAAAAAGACAAAAAATCCCTCATCTCTACACAGATAGAACATACTTTCATGCTCCTTTCTCCTGTTTTCTTAATAGTTGATATGCTATTTTTGTATGGTTTGTGGAAATCCATAAATGAAAAGTATTTAAATTCTTCATGAAATATAAAGTGCGTCAAAATATGTGCAAGGGAACTGAATAGGAATGTTTTAAAATAGGGGGAAGTAGTAAAAATAGTTTTAGGAGTGCTAATACAAACATGTTAATTTTTCAAAAGTATCTTTGGATCTTTTTTAAAGTTTGGTTTTTCATTGGACTAATTTTAGTCGGATTCTCACTTTTACCACCGTGGCTTGAGTGGGCAAACACGGTATTTTTATTCGCATCTGGTTTATATGCTTCTTGTTATTTATGGAATGTATTACCGAGAGGACGCTTTATAATTCCACTGATTTTTTGGGGGTCAATTATAATAGAGTCTTTTGGAACTCATACTGGTCTTTTATTTGGGGAATACAGGTATGAATCAGATTTTGGACTTATGGTTCTCGGAGTCCCGATTACGATGGGACCTGCGTGGTTATCGGTAATTGGAGCTAGTCTCGCATTTTCACGGTTATTTTCATTTCGTCATCGAACAATCATATTAGTTCCACTTTTCTCTGTATGGTTAGATTTAGCTATTGACCCCGTCGCTGCTAATGTAAAATATTATTGGATTTGGGACGACGGTGGATTATATTATGATATTCCCACTCAAAACTTTTTCGGTTGGTATGTGACTGCGCTTTTATTTTCTTTGTTTATCTCAAGGTTTGAACACAAAACATCCATAATTGAGTTAGAGCGTAATAATCAGTACCTCTTTTTGATGTTACACATTCTATTTGGTTTCACTGCATTTATTTCTGGTTTATATGGTGTTTTATTAGTTGGAATCTCATCTAGCATCTGCTATTTGGCTCTAAAATTTAAGGATTACCAGCAGAAATAGCCTATAAGAAGGAGATTGTAGTTATACAACATGATATAGAAAATAGATTAGGGAAGGAGAGAAAATGCTCTTTTCTGAGGGCCGATTTGGAACCTTATCGGCTGTTGTGTCTTAGGTTTTCCAGTATTGGTGCGAAAACTTCAGAAAATTTATAAGAAGCCTATTATCATAATATTAAAGACAATGTGATATCTAGGTTACAACATTAGGCTTCTTCATTTGTTCGAAATGATTAAAGAACGAAGTCTATTTATCTTAGGAAACTTCGCAAAGCAGTACTTGTACTGCCTAGGTTCATTCAATATTAGTGTGATGATTAACAGTTTTTATATGAAACTGTCAATCATCACACTAGAAAATCTTTTCTATTAAGACTACTTATTGTTCAAATTTATCTTTTGTAATTTTCTGCTGATGGTTGATTGATTAACTCCAAGAGCAACAGCCATATGGGCAGTAGATGAACACTCTCGTTGAGCTAATTCAAGGAGTTGCCTTTCAGCCTCTTCTACGCAATCTTTGAGGGGCATAATATTATTAATATTAACATTCTTCTTAGATTTTCTTTGGTCTGTATATAGGTACTGTTCAACTAATGATTTTTCAATTGTATCATCATCACTTAAAACAACTAGACGTTCTATAATATTCTGAAGTTCCCTAACATTTCCTGGCCAGTTATAGCTTTGTAGTAATTCAAAAGCAGCTGAAGAAAGTTTTTTTGATTGTGAATACGTTTGGTTAAAGTAATTAATAAAGTGTATAGCTAAAGCTAAAATGTCTTCATGTCTTTCACGTAAGGGAGGGATTTTAACTGGTATAACATTTAATCGATAATAAAGATCTTCTCGAAATGTTCCTTCGTCTACCATCTTTACTAGGTTTCTATTTGTTGCTGTAAGGATTCGCACGTCAAATTTAATAGGTTTTGTTCCACCTACTCTTAACATTTCTCTTTCTTGAATAACACGTAGTAACTTTGTTTGTAATGAAAGGGGCATTTCACCGATTTCATCTAAGAAGATTGTTCCACCATTTGCTAATTCAAACATTCCTATTTTCTGTGTAACAGCTCCAGTAAATGCACCTTTTTCATATCCAAATAATTCTGATTCGAGAAGATTTTCTGGAATGGCTCCGCAGTTGAGCTTAATAAAAGGTTTATGACTTCTTGGACTCAATTTGTGTATATAGTTAGCAATTACCTCTTTACCTACTCCTGTTTCTCCAAAAATTAAAACAGTTGAATCTACATTTGCTACTCTTTTAGCAATAGAAACAATTTGATTCATTGCTATGCTTCGAAATATAAGTTGATTTTCGGCTTCGTTACGCACACGAAGTTCTTCTAACTCGTTTCTATAAGCTTCCGCAAGCTTTTTCATTTCTTGTAGTTCTGATTGAAGCTGGCTAATTTCCGTAATATCTTTTGAAACATTTACTACTTTTACAATTTCTCCATTCTTATCTTTAATAGGTGTACCAATAACTTTAAGTTTTCTTCCAGTTCGCGTTATTTGAAATTCTGAAACAGGTGCTTTTTTTTCTAAGACCAGACGTGTAATGGAAGGTGTGTAAATACCTTCTCTTTCTAACGAATAGACACTTGTTCCTACTAGCTCATTTTCATCTTTTCCCCATAATTCTTTGCATGCTGAACTTACCCGTAGTGTCACGCCTTTATTGTCCGATACATAGATAACATCATACGATGTATCTAAAAGAGCTTGTAAGTCAAAGTTTAAGTTACTATGTGAGTTCACATCTTTTAGTAATCCTTCATAATGATGCTCTTCTTCAAAAAAAGCTGAAATTCCATAAAAACCTTGATCCGTAAAAATAGGAGAATGATTTAATACAAGCTTTTGTTTACCGATAAAGATTTCACTAGTTGAATGCTCTTGATTTAAGAATAAAGAAGAATCACCTTTTGTTAACAAATCTAAAATAGACTTATTTGCAATTGTTTCAGCCTCAACCTTAAGCAACTTAGCACCTTTTGGATTAATAAACTGAATAGTGCCTTTACGGTCAATAATGATGAAGCCAGACGAAAGAGAATTGAGAGCCAACTCTAATGGAAAGAAAAATTTTTTATTCATACAAGACACATCCTTTAAAAGTTTAATGCGAAAATGCAAAAATACATGCAATTCTGCATTGAAATTCATTTTATATTCCATTAACTATTAATATTATTTCAAGCATAATGATACAAACTATCGGATATAAAAGTTGGCATGAATATTGCATAGTAGATTAATGAGTGCATGTATAAAGACTTATAAAGCAAAAAGAAGGAGATGAGCACCATATGAAAATAACCATAAAAGTTACGAAAATATATAGTAAGTCATAACCACTTAATTTTTATAGTAAATCATTTATGCAATATTGCAAGAGAGTAATGGTAATCAAGCATCATTTGTAGTACAACATTGTAAATTTATGAGTTAGCAACCTTAACACAAGGTTATCTAAGATAATGATACAAAATTAAGTCCCTGGATAAATTGAGTTTTAGATTACTTCTCGAAATATTGAAAAATAAGATAGTGTTCTAATCCATAAAAGCATAAAAACTAATTTATTCTTATTTAGGAGTTAGATGTAAGTTGATGATTAAGGAGTTAACGAAGATGAATATTGATGAGGTATCACCATTAATTGAACAAAAAAAACTATCTCCTACTGAGTTGGTAAAACATACGTTAGAGAAGATATCTAATGAGAATAGCAATACTAATTCTTTTATTACTGTATGTAGTGAAAAAGCTCTCAAAGCAGCTGAAGATTTAGAAAAAGAACTGGTAGAAGGAAAGGTAAGGAGTAGATTACATGGAGTTCCTATTGCGTTAAAGGACTTAATCTTTACAAAAGGCATCAGAACAACAATGGGCTCAAAACTTTACAAAGATTTTATACCAGATACAAATGCTACGATAGTAGAAAAGCTTGAAAATGCTGGTGCCATCATCATAGGAAAAGTGAATACACATGAGTTTGCTTATGGACCTACGGGCGACCGTTCCTATTTTGGATCGTGTCTTAACCCTTATGACTCATCGAAGATTACTGGTGGATCAAGTAGTGGGTCTGCAGCTTCTGTAGGCGCCGGTTTAGTTAATCTTTCTGTAGGAACGGATACAGGTGGATCTATCAGAATACCATCATCAGCTTGTGGAACAGTAGGCATGAAACCTACTTTTGGTCTAGTTAGTAAAAAAGATGTACATGCTTTGTCATATACTCAGGATCATGTTGGTCCTATAACTAGAACTGTAAAAGAGAATGCTTTTCTGTTAAATGTTCTAGCAGGATATGATCCAAATGATCCTTATTCTTTAAATATCGAAATTCAAGATTACAGCTCTTTAATTGGAACGGATGTTAAGGGAATGGTAATTGGTATTCCTTCTTTTTATTTACAGAGCTTAGAAGAAGAAGTCCATCAAATGTTTAGCAAATGTATTAAGGTATGTGAGTATCTAGGTGCAAAGGTAACAGAAGTTAATATAGATGATATCGACGAGATTTCTCACGCACAATCTATAACAATCCAATTTGAAGCTTCCTCTATACATGCACACACATTAAAAAAACATCAAAAAAGCATTGATTCTGAAGTATATGAAAGGCTAAAAGCTAGCCGACTAGTAAAAGCCTATGAATATGTACATGCACAATCAAAAAAACAAGAATTAATTTATAAATATAATCAGGTCTTTAATCATGTAGATATCCTATTAACACCTACTTTGCCAATAGTTCCACCTAATATTGGGCAAAGAGAAGTCACAATCAACGGAAAAGTGGAGTCTGTTCGAAACGCTTTGTTACGCTTGACAGCGCCGACTAATTTTACAGGCAACCCCTCTTTATCTCTACCTGTTGGACTGTCAAAAGACAGGTTGCCTATAGGGCTACAACTTATTTCTAGGCATGGTATGGAAGCAAAAATTTATCAATTTGCTTATATGCTAGAGCAACATGTCAACTTTGCAAAATAAATAAACCCTATTTATATAAAACAACGCCATAAATACTAATTAAATAGATGAATAAGGGGCGAGAGCATGGTTTTAGATGTGGACAAAAATATAAAATTTCGTATTGAAAAAGATTTTTTAGGACAAAAAGATGTTCCTCATGATGTATATTATGGAATTCAAACTTTAAGAGCTGTGGAGAATTTCCCTATCACTGGCTATAAAGTGCATACAGAGCTTATTAAAGCATTAGCTATGATTAAAAAAGCAGCAGCAAATGCTAATACACATACACAACGTATGCCATTAGAAATTGGTAAAGCTATTTCGGATGCTGCCCAGGAAGTAATAGATGGTAAATGGCATGACCACTTTATTGTAGACCCCATACAGGGTGGTGCTGGGACATCTATGAATATGAATATTAACGAGGTTATTGCCAATCGTGCCTTAGAACTTTTAGGAGTAGACAAAGGTACATACAGTAAGGTTAGTCCAAATAGTCATGTCAATATGTCACAATCTACAAACGATGTTTTTCCAACGGCTATTCATATTTCCATATTAAAGCTTTCTGAAGGCTTAATTACTACTATGGAACACATGAAAAGAGTATTTGAACAAAAAGCTCAAGAATTTGATCATGTTATAAAAATGGGTCGTACTCATTTACAAGACGCTGTACCTATTCGATTGGGGCAAGAATTTGAGGCTTATAGTCGTGTGCTTGAACGTGATTTGCAGAGGATTAAACAGTCTCGTCAACACTTGTATGAAGTAAATATGGGAGCAACAGCTGTTGGTACTGGGTTAAATGCAGATCCTAACTATACGAAACATGTGATAGAAGAGTTAAAAAACATTAGTCATTTACCACTTGAGCATGCGTCCCATCTCGTAGATGCTACGCAGAATACAGATGCGTATACAGAGATCTCTTCAACACTAAAAGTATGTATGATTAATATGTCCAAAATCTGTAATGATTTGCGATTAATGTCTTCCGGTCCTCGCGCTGGACTGGCTGAAATCTTATTACCTGCTCGTCAGCCGGGTTCATCCATAATGCCTGGGAAGGTAAATCCCGTGATGGCAGAGATGATTAACCAAGTTGCCTTTCAGGTAGTTGGGAATGATCATACCATTTGTATGGCTTCAGAAGCAGGACAGTTAGAGTTGAATGTAATGGAGCCTGTATTAATATTTAACTTACTTCAATCTATTAGTATTATGAAGAATGCTTTTCAAACTTTTACAGATTATTGTTTAAAAGATATTCAAGCAAATGAAAATCACTTAACAGAATTTGTAGAAAAAAGTGTAGGGGTCATTACAGCTGTTAATCCTCATATTGGATATGAAATGGCAGCTTCTATTGCACGTGAAGCTACGTTAAATGGAACATCTGTTAAGGATTTATGTTTACAAAAAGGCGTATTAACAGAAGAACAATTAAACATTATACTCGATCCTTTTGAAATGACTCGTCCTGGTATTGCAGGTAAACAGCTGCTAAATACTATACTGAGTTAATTAACTAAATAGGAAAAATTCACACCCAACAAAATGTAAGCGTTATATAAAAATGATGTTTAAGGGGAATTTTCTTTATTTAAATTTAATGTATGGGAGAAAAAATTATGAATAATTTAAATCGAAATATGGGGGTTTTTGCACTAACAATGGTTGGTCTTGGATCAATTATTGGATCGGGCTGGTTATTTGGAGCTTGGCGTGCTGCACAAATCGCTGGACCAGCAGCTATTTTTTCTTGGATTATTGGCATGATTGTTATTCTGTTTATTGGACTTTCTTATAGTGAGCTAGGTTCCATGTTCCCAGAGGCTGGGGGAATGGTAAAATATACGCAATATTCCCATGGGTCATTCTTGGGCTTTATTGCTGGTTGGGCAAACTGGATTGCAATTGTATCCGTTATTCCTGTAGAAGCTGTAGCTTCTGTTCAGTACATGAGTTCTTGGCCCTGGGAATGGGCTAGTTGGACAAAGGATTTAGTAGAAAACGGAAAGCTGACCGGAGAAGGGTTAATATGGGGAGCAGGATTATTAATCATCTATTTCCTATTAAACTATTGGACTGTTGGATTATTTTCAAAAGCTAATTCTCTTATCACAGTTTTTAAAATTGTGATACCTGGCTTAACAATTGGAGCACTTTTGTTTGCTGGCTTTCACAGCGAAAATTTCACTTCAGGTCAAGGTTTTGTACCAAATGGGTTAGCCAGTGTATTAACGGCTGTTGCCACATCAGGTATTGTGTTTTCGTTTAATGGTTTCCAAAGCCCTATTAATATGGCTGGAGAAGCAAAAAATCCAGGCCGTACAATTCCGTTAGCTGTATTTGGATCAATTGCAATCGCTACAATTATCTATGTTCTTCTCCAAGTTGCATTTATTGGGGCTGTTGATCCAAAAATGATTGTTAATGGGTGGGGGAATATTAATTTCAATTCACCATTTGCAGATTTAGCTATTGCATTAAGTATTAATTGGCTTGTTATTGTACTGTATGTTGATGCTTTTATATCTCCTTCTGGCACAGGTATTACCTATACAGCGACTACATCACGTATGATTTATGGAATGGAAAAGAATAAATATATGCCAAGTGTATTAGGGAAATTACATCCTATCTATGGGATTCCACGCCAAGCTATGTTTTTTAATCTAGGTGTATCGTTCATCTTCCTATATTTATTTAGAGGATGGGGAGTATTAGCTGAGGTTATTTCAGTAGCTACGCTTATCTCCTATATTACTGGTCCGGTTACGGTTATGACCTTAAGAAGAACAGGTAAAGATTTATATAGACCTTTACGACTGAAGGGATTAAAAGTGATTGCACCACTTGGCTTTATATTTGCTTCGTTAACACTTTATTGGGCACGTTGGCCACTAACAGGACAAGTCTTATTCATTATATTAATTGGGCTACCTATCTACTTTTATTACCAAGCCAAAAATAATTGGAAAGGATTTGGACGTAATCTGAAAGCTGGGATGTGGATGGTTGTGTATTTATTGTGTATGATGACCATCTCTTTCTTAGGAAGTGAAAAATTTGGGGGTCTTAATATCATTAAATATGGATGGGACATGCTCCTTATTACTTTTGTTTCTCTAATCTTTTATAGTTGGGCTCTGAAAAGTGGATATAAGACTGAATACATGGAGGCGGCTACAGAAGTAAATAATGAATTAAAGGCTGAAAAACAAGATAATGAAATAAATAAAGAGTTATCTGTCTAATATTCTTTTATCTTATATATAAGTTATTCTTGAATTAAGCAAACTACCCAAGAAACTGTAAAGTTTCCATCCTTTAATCAAATAAATGTAGCAGAAAAAACCTACTGGTTCCCTCCTTTCCAGTAGGTTTTTCTGTTTTTCAGGATGACTATAATATATAACCTTAGTTAACATAAAACACATTCTCAGTACTATATAAAAATAAGCCCAGAGTTAATAATCTGGGCTTATTTTTATATTAATTATTTAGCAAGAAACATTTCATTGACGTTTTCAAAGAATGACTCTAGTTTAATAAACTCTTCTTTATTTCCACGTGTAGAAAAAACTTCTCGATCATCGTGGATAACTACAAAAGTAGGGCTTGATTTAAAAATTGCAGAGATTTGTTTACCCATTTTTATTTCTTTGATTTTATAGAATGGAATATGTAGCACAATAGGCAATTTCGTGAAAACTTCTCCATAAAAAAGCAAGCTTTTATCTGTATAAACTAAAACGCCTTTAATTGGCATAGAGTTTCCATTTGGCACACCAACAAGCCCTGAAAGTCCACTTTCAGACTCATAATAAGTAGAGATAGATCCTCTAATTTCTTCTCCACTATCCATTTTACTTTGGAACTCTTTAATTGCTCTCTCTTTTAAACTCATAATATTATCCCCCGTTGAAATAAACAATTTATAAAATTTACCATAATTAAATTTTAAAATAATTTTCCTTTTTTGTAAATTTAAATCTTTTTTTGGAAGGATAAAGAATTTTATCTAATTAACATAAAACGTATTATCGGCACTTTATTTCATCTGTAGCCTTTTGAATAACACCTATTATAAACGGTGCTTTTGCTTCTGTATATCCAACTCGATCACAACTATATTTTTGAGCTAATTCAATTTTTAATTGGTTATATTCGTTACGTATATCTAGATGATTTCTTAAATAATCGCGAAATAAAATATTGCTATTCCATTCTTTACTTTTATATTTATAAATGTGTAAATGATGTGTACCAGCTCTCCATAAACCTTTTCTAAAGAACCTTCTATTTGGAAATTCCTTATGAAATACATGTTCATATCCAATGTTACTTAGTGGTTCAATAAAGTCATCCACTGCTTTTAAGTCAGAAACTGCAATCATAATATCAATGATTGGTTTAGCTCCTAATCCCTCTATAGATGTGCTTCCAATATGTTCAATTGATATAGCTATGTCGCTTAGAATATCTTCTAAAAGTTTTTTCTCTTCGTTAAAAGAGAAAGCCCAATCAGACGTATATTTCTCAATGACTATTTGTTTATCCATATGTATGTCTCCTTATTTTTCACTTGAATATAATACTAATATTAAATATATCAAAAGACTTTAACTATAAAGCAGAAGAAAATATTACATACAATCCTAGTTACCATAACGCGCGTTCTAGGCACTCTTAACAAAAAATAAAGCTCATCTAACAAAATTGTAAGCCCGTCTTACATTATTGTTAGGTGAGCTTTATTAAATCTCGTATTATAATTATTTATAGAAATTATTTACAATTAACTAAAGGGATGAAATATATTGAAGCTGAAAAAAGACAATCAACCTATTATTATGTTTGATGGTATATGTAACGTATGTAATCATTGGGTGCAATTTGTGATAAAAAGAGATCCTAAAGGCATATTTAAATTTTTGTCTCTTCAATCAGTTTTAGCACGTTCATTGATAATAAATCACAATCCGAATAATACGCAATTGGATTCCATTATCTTAATTGACAACGGTCAAATATATACGGAATCTACAGCAATCTTACATATCATAAATAAGCTTACCGGACCTATAAGGTTTTTCATTCTCTTTTGGATAATACCTAAAAAAATCCGAGATAGAGTGTACCGTTTTATTGCAAAGAATCGATATCGATTCTTTGGGAAAAAAGAAATTTGTCTCGTCCCTGGCAAAGAAATACAAAATAGGTTTATTAAAACGGAAATAGAAAGTGGGAAAATCAATGAATAGAAGTACATTTCTAAAAAAGCTTAGAATGACAATCATCACTACATTTAGATGGTCTTTAGCATTAACTTTCTTGATTTACGGCATTGCCAAAATCTATCCAGGCCAATTTTCTACTGGCGACTTTATATATGACTCGACAAAGGACTCAGCAATGCAATTGGCTTGGCACTTCTTTGGATATTCGGATACATATAATCTTTTTATTGCTTTTGGAGAAATAACAGCAGCCTTATTATTAGTAATTCCAAAGACAGCAACTTTAGGAAACATTATTTACTTACCTATCACAGTAAACATTACTATTCTTGACCTTTGTTTTGAGATACCAGCTCGTTCTGTTACCATCTTGTTAACCTGTATGAGTATTGCTTTACTTTTCTTTGAATACAAAAAATTAAAAAGAGTATTTTTTGACTCTCCAGTAACAGCTGAAACGCCTATCCAAACAGGCCTTATGAAAAAGAAGGTGAACATACAATGATTGTGCTACCTATTATATTGGTCAGTTTGGGAATTTCTTCTTTTTACTATTTTATTCTAAAAAGAGAAGCTTGAGATGAATACAATATACAGATTCAGTTAACATAATCACTCTTTCCAGAAGACATCCAAAAAGAGAACCCTTGGGAGGCAAAGGGTTTAAGAATGAATGATTGTTTCCTTTATCCATGTTTTTATACATCCTTTATATAACTAAGTTTACTCGATACCCAATGGAAGAGAGTACATAACAGGTGCACGTTTTATTCACAAGCAACACATTAAAAATATCCTCTAATTACAGAACGTGGTAATCTATGAATGTTTCATACTTCGGATACGTATGAACAAACCCTTACAAAAAAGCCACCTCGTTCATTGGCCAATGCCGAAGTGGCTTCTTTGTTGTTTTCAATAGTTCTATTTAATCTTTTCTAATTCATTTAACATCTCATCAATAAATTGACTAATCTCTTTATCAACAAAGAGAGAGATAATAAGGAAGAATAAAATGAAGAAAAACATCAAAATATAGTTAATAAAATGAGAAAGATTCGGTTCGTGAGAGTAATGAATCAACAAAATTACTTATTATACTCTTCTTTATGCCATATTCTCTACATTCACGTAAGAAAACGCCACCTTTCACGGAAATTTTGAAGTAATAAGCTGAGTTGCAGTTATCGCGTCGGACACTAACTTTATCAGTAAATTCAGCATAGTAGTAAACTTTATCAAGGATGATTTTTTGTTATTCTTTCTCTTCTATAACGAAGTTAACTCTTTCTTCTTCGTTCTCATGTGAAAAATAATTTCAAATCTGTATAGCAGAAAGGAATTGATAGAAAAGCTGTTAGGATTTATTTCCTTTAAATATGATTTTTCTTTTCTCCTGTTTAATCCGTTTTAACCGTAGTTCTATCTTTTTATCTAACGCTCTATACAGTATTTCGCTAGTTGCACATATTAAAAATAAGATTAGAGTAATAATTGCAGCCTTTGATACATGAAAATAGAAACAAAGTACGACTACAAGTAGTGACATAGCGTAAATAGATGTGGTTACCCACCTTCTACTTCTATGAGCTTCTAGGTTTCTCTCAAGTAATTCTTTTTGCCCTTCTTCTTTTTTTGTATCTTTTAAATGATGGTATGTAGAATTCATCGCTTTTTCTCCCCCATGAAAACTAATTGTAAATTATCTCTGCATTAAATATCCTATATGTTTCAATTAAGGAAAAATATGAGGTTTTTCCTTTTTTCATATTATATAAGAACAAATGTTCTTTTTCAATAAAAACTCTAAAGTTTTCCCGAATAAGGGTATCGCCTCTAATTCATCTTTCTACATTTTATAATTTAGGGGTCATTTATATAGTCATCCGTATCAAGTTTAAAATAGAAACCCACTGGGTACATGATATACACAATAAGGATGGAATAAAATGTGAAAAGAAGCTTTCGTTTAATTAAAATCTAAGGGGATGGGAACATGGGAACGAGAAAACGAGTTGCAGGGACTTTTCATTCGGAGCAAGAAGCGATACATGCAATTAAGGGGTTAAAACATCAGGGGTATCGTGAAGCAGACATATTAGTAGTAGCAAAGGATAGCACTAATACTTTACAATTAGGGACTGAAACGAATGTATTGATAGAAGCTGGAACACCAGCTGTAAGTTCGTTGACAGGTGTGATGATGGACAGCTTTCTTACCATGATGACAGGTGGAATGATTTCTACTACCCAAGCTGGTGGCCTAACTTCAAAACTTGTTAGAATGGGGATTCAAAACTTTACTGCAAAACAGTGTGAAATGGATGTAAAGGAAGGGAAAATCCTTGTTCTAATTGATGTGGATGAAACTCAAACAATTCCTTCATATACTACTACGGTTAGGGAGTCGCTATACGAGACGGAGGGGCATAGGTCAGTGCAACTTCGTGAGGAGCAACTTAATGTAAGGAAAGAGCGAGTTCAGACTGGGGAAATACAGCTTCGTAAGGAAATTGTAGAAGAACTACGAACTATCCAGGTTCCAGTTATACGTGAGGAAGTCTACGTAGAACGTCGCCCGGTCATAGATGGTCAGTATGATGGTAGCCCATTGACAGAGAACGAAATCATTCGTATTCCTATTATGGAGGAGCGAGTTGAAATAACCAAGAGGCCTGTAGTTGTGGAAGAAGTCATCATTGGTAAGCGTAAAATTCAGGAGATTAAAGAGATGAAGGATACTGTTCTAAAGGAAGAAGCAAAAATTGAACAGTCAGAACTTCCCGCGATTCCTGAACTTGCTGACTCTGAAATCTATCAAAACATGGATAATCACGTAGATCAAAGTTACCAAGAAGTTGCTGCCGCAATTGCCTCTGATGCTCCCAAAGAGGAAAAAGTTAAACTTTCAGCCGATAAGAAACAAGAAGCTCAACTTAAAGTGACAACTTCTCCTGTTATCAAAGAGATTGAAGAGGTTACAGACTCAGCAAGCAATCAAAAACCAGAAAGTCATGTTGAGGATGATGCGAATATTACTACTTCTGAAAAAGGGAAGAATAATTAGAAATCAACAAACAAGCAAAAGAAATAAGTATATCCCCTGTATGTTTTATAGCAGAGAGAATAATCAGGGATATTTAAAGAAGGGCTGCCTAGCTGTATTGGCAGCTTTTTTTATTTTTCTTTAAATTAACATAAGTAATGTTTTTAAAATCAAAAAGAATTAAAATAACTCATTAAAATGAGCATAAACAGGTAATAAAATAAAAGAAATGACTTTCATTACTGGAGGTCATTTCTTTTATTCCTAAAAGTCCTGAAGATTATATCAAATTTCAACAGGTATTCTCACTAAATTCTAGAAATATTACTTATCAAAAAACTTAAAAATATTTCCAAATTTGATAAAAGAAGGTGGTTAAATGGAGCGGAAGAAATTTATTGAATATATTGATAAGTTACTAGAACAATCTGACGCGTGGAGAAAGGATGCGGAGAAAAGAGAAGACTGGAACAGTGCGTGTTTTTACCAAGGTGAGGTCAAAGCTTATGAGAGAGTAAAGAGATTGATTAATCAGCAGTTACATGTATAAATAAAAATTACAAACCTAACTCAGAAATGAGTAGGGTTTGCCTTATTTCTTTTTCTAGTTTACATAAGATAAATTCTAGGAACCAACTTATTTCAGGAGAAAGGAGCCATTTATGGTCCAATATAATAGTAAGTGCATAGAGTTAGTTTATAGATAGATTAAAATCACTTGAGTTCCTTAGGTTGCTCTTTTCTTTTCTCATCTTGATGAGTTAAGAATACTTTTGAAATTGAGATATAAAAAATTTTAATTTTAATGTAGATTAAAACCTACAATTCTGCCTGTCTACTCATAGAAATAAAAAGAAAGGATACAGCAGTAGGTGATCGTTAGATGTTTATAAATATATACTCTTCTTTATATGTCAGGGCTTGGCTTAGTCGAGTATATTTTCTATAAACTGAACGGGAGATTTAAAGATGTCTCAAGAATTGAAGTAGAACTTAATGAGAATCAGTGGCAGCATAATAAATTGTATCACCCAGGTCCTAAAAAGAAGTAAACAAAGGTTAATAAAAAAGAGAAGGTTCTAACCCTCTCTTTTGACCACATATATTCTACAGTATTAAAGTTGATTATTTAATTAACAATAGCTGTTATCCATTCCTACCAATACAAATTCTGCACCTTGAGAACCTTCTTGAACATCAAGTGTAAGCCCTTAAGTTGTAGATAATACTGTATTTTCAATTGCTACTTGAATACCGTTAACTTCTTGGATTGTATCATCCTCAGTAGTTCGTCTAATGATAATCCAAATTTCTTCTGGTGTTTTAGCGAATAAATGAAGAGAAGCTGTAGCATCAATAAGTAACTCATCAATGTTATACGCATGAAGATCCTCAGGAGCCACATACTGTAACACAAACTAGAAATATAGTTCGAAGCCCTGATATCTCTCTATGGATGGATTCACCACATGGATATCTTTCTTTTTAGGAATGTCTAAAAGGCGACTTCTTGTTTTGACCCCTTCTTTCTTTAATAAAGGTGTGGCAGCTAACACAATTAATCACGACCGTTTGATATCTCCTACCACCGCAAGCCTTGTTTCCAAAGGATCTAATCCCCTTATGACAGACGAGACCGAAGCGAAGAACCATTTCATATCAATACAAATAATGACTCTGTTTGATAGATGGCCATAATACATTGAAAGTACTCCTCAAACAAAAGAACGCTTGTCCTCTATGGTATACAAACAAATGTTCTTATTTCAATAAAAACTCTAAAGTTTCCCCAATTATTGTTATTAACTATCGTAGGCTTTTGTTGTGTATAAAAAGGAATCTTTTAAACTTTTCAAAGGATGTTAAGGTTATCAATACATGTATGGAAATATAATTTTTTTACACAGATGAAGTTAATAGTCTTTTTATTTACCACATTATATAAAAAAAGGAAAACTATAGACCATACAGTCCCAAAGAACCTAAATGCGCATAAGTTTTTTGGCAGAAACCTTAAACATTTTTTCAATAATAAATAGGAACCGAATTGATGTAATGCAATTTAAAGTCAAATCGTTTTTGTAAGTTTAGATATATAATCGACAACAAAAGACTTCTTTGTTTTTATAAAATAAGTATGTTGAATACGATTAAGTTTTGAAACTTCATTATTATCTTTTAAATAATTCAGTAACTGCTTTATTGCTTCTTCAGGGTATGAAGGAATACATTCATTAAACAGGTCAAAAGTTAGTGAGATTATTAATTCATTGCAATGATCTTCACTAGAAGAGACTAAACGATGACAATATTCAACTACATGATGCGCTTCAAAAGAATGTGCCACATATTTAAAGGCATAATTCAAATTTTCTATAATCGATTCATTTATTGTTGAAAAATTATTTACAAGATGGATAGACTCTTTAACTAGATCCTTTTCTTCCAAACTAAGCTCTAGACCTTTTTCAGCACATTTCTTAATAAACTCACTCCAAAAATCTAGTATTTTAGATTCAGCAATCAATCGAGAAACTCCTTGAGCAAGTTGCTTAGCTTCCACATTAAAATAATGTCTTATTACTACTCCAATAATATCTATGTCCCATATATCCAATAGCTTTTGCATTAATGAAACTTCTGTTTTCTCATCAAGACCATTAATGTAACCTATAGCAATATGACTGCCGATCTTTTCTTTAATATCTTTCTCGTGAAAATTATTATACTGCAAAGCAGCTAAATAATGCTTTTCCATTAGTTTATATAAATCTGAATATACAGTTCTAGAATCAAGATAACCAGTCACAAAATACTGCCACATCTCATTTTGAGGAGCAATATCTTCTATTATACCTTTGACCCATTTTTCATCAATGTAAGAGAAATTGCTTATATATTCACCTATCACTACATAGCTATCAATAGATTTATTTTCCATAAGAAAATTAAATATAGGTTTTATATTTTTTTGCCAATAAGCTTCATATCGAGGCATAGCTTTTCTTTTTAGTTTTAAAGCTAATTCAAGTAAAGCTCTTACATATTTCCCACCGAGAGAATTCAATGAATAAAAAGAAATATCTTCATTACTGAATAATACATCTTCAACAGTTCCAAAATCTATTCTGTCTAAACATATTTTTATAAAATCAAGGGTTAAATTAAAATCTGTTTCTATAAAATTAATTTTATCATTGAATAGCCAGTTAGTAATAAAATTTAAAGCTTCTCTCACAATCCCCTCATGATTCATTAAATAGTCATTTTCTTTTTCAAACTTTAAGGCGTCTTCCCAAAAAGCGTCTATATCCATGTATGAAATTATAAATTCTAATACTTTGGTATAATCTAATTCTACATTCTGTTTTATTAATGTACTAAATCCATCTAATAAATAATAGATAAATTCATATTGTAAGCCATTAAATTTATCGAGATTATCAATAAAATCGTCTGGTGAGCTAACTAAAACGTTTTTAAATTCTCTCCCAAATCCTCTGTACGAAATCTCTTTAAAGTCAGGAGAGAATTTATCATGTTCTCTAAAGTTTCTCATTTTTGTAACTAATTCATTTATAGACATTTTTATTATTTCTTCTCTGGTGTAAGGTGATATATCTTCTATCCACCCAGACTTTCCAGGTTTTATTGCAGCAGACAATTCAATGTCAATATTTGTGATTTTTTTCGTTTCCATATATTTATTTTTAAATAAAGAAATTTTACTTAAAGCTTTATAACGTTTTTGTTTCCATTTGAGATTATAAGATTGATCTTTTCTTTCATGAAATATATATTCTCCCTCGTTAATTATCATTTCTAACAAGGCAATATGATCTTTATCTATTTCCTCATTTAATAATTCAAATAAATGTTTAGTTTCATCATCAAATGTATAGTGTCTAAAAATATAGTCAAATAAAGAAGTTTCTTCTTTTAGTATATTGAAGAAATCATCCTTTAAATTATTCCAATTTTTTACGATTGCAAAAATCCCAAGTTTTTTTACTATGTCATATTTACTTTCTAGCATCTGCTTTGTCAATGCAACTAAAAGTTCTCTATTCATCTTGGTTTTTGTTAAGCTTAACTTAATAAATTTAATTAAGTAATCTACACTATCAAAAAGATAACCTTCCTCTTCAAATATTGATTCGTAGGCGTTCGCATCGAATAGATTACTATATAAAAGTTTACATATTCTTTCTAAATGTTGTTTATCTACATTTTTAAGACTTGATTCACAATTAGATATGATAAAGTCAATATCCTCTTGTCTTGTACTGAAGCTCTTTTCTAAATCAACATTAGAAATTTTGAAGAGCTGGTTATTTATATTCTCTATAGAAATCGTTTGTTCATTAATATCTCTAGTTGATAAAGTAATAAAACATTCTTTTTCTAGCAGTTCAATGAAGAGTTTACAAACCTTTTGAGGATTCACTTCAAGGATTTTCAAAGCATAAGCCTTGTTTTCTAACAGGTCCTTTAATATATAATTGCTTGTTGAAACTACATCGATACTAACTTTAAAGAATTGTTCAAATGTATTTAATAACTTTGAAGAATCAGAGAGCAAATAAGGTAATAATTCGGCTTCAATCTCTTTCAAAATATAATCTAAGCCAAAATCGCATTGTAACCAATATTCTAAAAATGAGTTAAGATAAGTATCTGGAATATCGGACAAAGGAATATTTTTAATAATTTTAACTGACTGAGAAAACACTCGATAATTCTTCGATATTTCGCCAGCCTGTAGAAGTACTAATAAAATATATGAGATGTTTTCTTTATCATTTTCATCTACTAATTTATCAATAATAGAATGCACATAGTGTAAAATATTCCAATCCTCGATATAGCTACCTTCAGATATAATTGGGATATTAGTCTTATCAAAAAATCCTCTACTCTTTAAAACTTCTATCCATCTAACATCCTTTTTTTGTATTAATTTGTCGAAAAAATAAGGTTCTAAATTCTTTTTATTAATAACATGTTCAAGGGCAGCCTGTTCTTTGTCAGAAATTCTATTCATATAAATACATCTCCTCAATCGCTCTTAATCCCTCTTTAAGGTCTATAATCTCATCCTTTTCCTGATAAGGTACTTTAGACAAATCTAAAAGATGGTCTATTACATCTTCTAAAATATCGTATCCTTTCTCAGACATATTACATGGAATTACACTAACACCAAAATTATGTTTATAGTAATCAGATAGATAACTTATTTTTAGATAGTCATCAGAATAGCAAGGTAAAATTAAATAGCGACTACTAGGATAAGAATCTGTTTCTTTGATATTACCCTGGAATAGAAATTGTAGTATTTCTATTTCCTCTAGCCCATATCCCATAAATAACACTACATAATCCTTCTCATTAAATATCTCAGACATAAATTTAGAGTATATCTCTTTTTGTTTAGTATTTAACTTCTCATTTAAGCCGTACCTATTAATATAGTCTCCATATGAAATTATCATAGTCTGAAGATCATGAACACTACCATGGACATGAATAACATTCTGAGGTTTGAGTATATCTTTATTGAATTCACTAATGTCATAATACACTTTCTTTTCTTTCTTACTAGGAGTCATACTATCGTTATCATTATTAGAAACAGTTAGTTCTTCATAATCTTCTGCGATTAAATCTAGAGCATTATCATAGTTAGTGGTTAGGTATATAGCATTAAGTTTGTATAACTTTTTATATAGTTTTCCACTCAACACTTTACTTTTCTCAGTCTTGAACCATGAGTCATAACAATCTCTCAATGTTTTTTCTAATAAATTTTTTTTAGCAATATAATCACATATAGAAAGTATCTTCTTGGTATCCTCTGTTTTTAGACTTTCTTTTGTTTTGAAATTCATCAAGGTTGTTTTATTATTCTTGTAAATTTCATCAAGATACTTTAATGCAAAGCCTCTCCAACTTGGTAAACCCAAGTGCACTGACATGCCTGCCCCAACGAAAACAATAAGCTTTCCACTTTTCAATGCCTTTAATATAGGATGAGAATTAGTCAAAGTATTAAAAATATAACTTTCAATTTTTTGTTGATCAAATTCTAAATTCAAGAAAATCACCTATTCCTTTTTAATTAAAAATATCCTTAAAAACAATTATAATTCACATATATTAACAAACAAGATTGGATTAAACTCTATCTTACACTTAATTAAATGTTTTATTTGAATCACTGTTAAACTAATTTTTTTCAAACAAATATTATTAAACATTTACAGTCAATCGTTTGAGATTTGTTAAATAGGCTTCATTCCAGTAATCATAGGCCTGTGTAGATCACATTTTTTTGAAACAACCAAAACTCTTCTTTTCTTTTCCTTTCTCCAGATAATAATTGCTCCAATAAAACACTACTTTCAATCTCTATTGTACATATCTTTAGCAAGTTCTCTTGATCTTTGTTTAAATTGTTCCAGTTTCTTCTCGTGATTACAAAAGCATCTATCTTCTTTAAAACCTTCATTATAAAAATAGTTATGTAATTCAAACAAAAAACTTTAGACTCAGGGATATAATACCATAAAAATGTATTTTTAATAGATCTTTAGAGTTGTAATATGGTTTATATAGAAATAGTTTCAATCATCTTTTTAAAAAAAAGGACATGATAAAGAAGTATAATATTAGAGATTTTTCTTAATGTGAATTAACAACCATTTATCTTGGGCTTTATAAGTCTAGCCGTTAGTAGTTTCGGAATAACTTATTGCTTATTTTATATCTAACATAAACTAATCTTTATATAATTAACTTCTTTAAACATAACGTATAAGTATATTGATATATTCACCAATTGTTTGTGTATTTAAGACTCATTTTTTTATGATTATTTTGAACTAAATAATTATTTTTTATGGTAAAATTTACGCATATATAATAAGGAGGAAAAATATTGTTTATTGAAAATCTTAATATACATTCGTACAAAATGTTAAATGAAATTGAGCTTTCTTTTAAAAAAACATCTTATAAATATTTTAATGACCTTAATCTTACTATTTTAGTAGGAGAAAATGGTACAGGAAAAAGCTCTATTCTCCAACTTCTTACTCATATATTCTGCCCAAGTGAAAGAAAAAGTCATGAAATACATGAAATGAACTTTACAATTTCCTACAGGATGAAGGATAAGAGTGATAAGGTTTATACTTATAGTCACGATATGGATTACCCAGTAAATTATCCAAAGAAGTTGATAGTTTCTTCCTTCTTTATTTTTGATCCTTTTAGAAATTCTTCTTATGTACGTAATCACTTTACAACTGAACATATACAAGAGGAAACTAAATATGTATATGGTGGTCCATCAGTTGGAGGCTACTCTAGTTTAGATACAATAATCCATCCAATTATTAAAGCTCTTTTTATTGAAGATGAAGATATCAAAATTAAGCGCTACGCAAGTTTGTTAGATAAAGTTGGGTGTCAAAGACTACTTAGTCTAGAAATTAATCGAAGAAAAGTAAGGGATTATTTATATGGGCGCTCTCCCTATAGATTTAGTCAAGAGAAGATGGAGATTATTAATGAATACAATGAAAAAATCAATCAATTTAGGAGGGTTAAAAAATCACCTAAATATAGATCTGGGCATATATTAGTTGACGTTAGTGATATAGATAGGGATTTTTTAAACTTATATGAAAAAATGCTCGATATTAAAGTTGACCCTGGCATAAAAGATATAATTTTTGTGAATTCAAATGGGAATGAGATTCCTCTTTCAACAATGTCATCTGGAGAGATTACACTCCTATTTAGGTTCGCTCCTCTAATTGTAGAAATTGAAGATAATTCGTTAATATTAATTGATGAACCTGAAACTCACCTTCACCCAGCGTGGATTCAAGAATTTATACAAAATTTACTTGAGTTCTTTGAGGGGTATAATACACATTTTATCATAGCAACGCATTCACCTTTAATTGCTTCAGATGTACCTTCGGAATGTGTAATTGGATTAAAAAAAGAAAAAGATGGTATTAAAAAATATATACCTGCTAGTAGAACACTTGGGGGGCATTCAAATGATATATTAAAAAATGTTTTTAGACTTAATCAACAATCAGGAGATTTTTCTATGAATAAAATTGAACGTGTAGCAAATTTGTTAAATAAGGGGGATGAAGAAAGTATTGATGAAGCCAAAAAAATATATAAAGATTTAAGTTCAACCTACGAAAAATTTCAAATTTATGAAAAATATAGAGATTTATTAAGAGGATAAACAATGTGGAATATTAACTCTAGTAACAGTCAGTATATTTATAGATTTACTGATGAATTTATTTGTGATGTTTTAAGCTGGGCCTGTACAAATAAGGGAATTAAATCTATCCCTATTGTTCGTAAAACAAATTTAAATGCTAAACTGAAATCATTAGTAGAATATAGATACTTTTGGAAGCTAAGAGAGCATATGTATAAACTTACAACGTGTAAGAAAATAAATGAAGTAAGAATAGCCTACCTCTATTTTAGTAACCATTATATAAAAATCATTAAAGGTGACATAGTAAACTACCCGATTCTTGATAATAACACAATAAATCATATAACACCTATATTTAGATATTTTTATGATAATTTGCTAGATAATGAATACTTTTGGAATGTATATAATCCCTCTCATAAATATATGACTAAATTAGAACTAAGGGGTATAGATACAGCGCATAAAACATGTCCTTACTGTGATCGAAATCATATAGTTCCAAGTAGTGCTAATAACATAGATCACTTGCTCCCACAATCGGATTTTCCATTCCTTAGTATATATTGGAGAAACTTAGTGATCTCTTGTTCAAATTGTAATAGCAAAAACGTAAAAGGGAATGATTGGTATTTACCTATTTTACATCCTTGTTACGATAAAGTGGAAGACATTTTGTACTTTAGTTTCGATAAGAGTAAACAACAAATTATTATATCTGTGAGGAATAACACCCCTAGTGAAATAAGTAATCAGAAAAAAGGAGACAATTTTATAAAAGCACTTAAATTAAACAAAAGTTATGAAAAAATGTGGTTCCTGCTAAAGAATGAGCGAAGGGCCATGTTTGAGTGCATCTCCGAGGCTATAGATAATTCTTCAGGAAAAACAAATGTCATCATTCCTATAGAGAAAGGAATAGAGAGACGGGAAGCAGAACATATTCAAGAGAAACAGACAGAAACATATACAAAATTAAAATTAGATTATTGTTTGTATGCAAAAACTCAAACTCACGAAGTTTTAGCTGAATGGTTAAATGAAGAATATAAATAAAGTCGCGTTAAACTAGGGTCTTTATTGTTGAATTGATCTTAGTTGAAAGCTCTAAGCTTAAGATGATTAATCTTCTATAAAACAGCGATAAAATTAAATGTTGTATATCACAATCATAACGTGAAATGTAGAGGCACTATATTTAATAGTGTTTCTATATTTTTAATGACCAAATGCAAAAAACATGCCTTCTTATAACAACTCTTCTATTCTCCTCTCCATATAAGCACTTTTATCTATCTTATTTAAGTTCCAACACCTATTTTTCATATGGTAATCAACGAACTTTAACTATTAGTTTTCATGAAATTATAAAAAGGCACTGCTTAATAGCAATGCCTTACCCAATGGATAAGTAATTAAAAACCCACTCGATTTTTATCTGTACCTAAAAAGAAAATAGCATGATAATTAAAAGTCTCGTTCCTTCCAGAGTAGCCCAATTTCTTGCTCTCGCTGCAAAACCTTCTCTAGATAACGTTCCGTTGTTTTACGATCACTATGGCCAAGCTCCTTTTGAATTAAGAAAATATCGGCTCCCTGCTGCCTACTATAAATCGCATAAAAATGACGGAAATAATGAGGCGTAATCCTGTCATTCCGTTCTTTTACAAAAGGTAATTCCGTTCGTTCAATGATACGCACAATATAATTACTTAAGTTTTTATATTGATAATAGTCAACATCTTTAGTTGGAAATAATGGACCTTGATCACTTGAATTTAATGCTGTACTGACATGACGCCGTTCTCGAAAAGCAAGAATACGTTTATAAAGATTTGGATGGAGTAACTTATCAAATTTCTTTCCACCCTTCCCTACTCCTCTTAGTCGATAATGACCACTTAAACTGTCTAGGTATATGTCTCCCCACGAGGCTTTAGCTATTTCTTGAACACGAAGGCCTGTCATGGCTAGCATCGTTAACAATCCATAATTAATAGGATGGTCTTTGTAATAGTCTAGAATCTGTTTGACTTCATGGTAATACAAATCTCGGTTCGGAATTTCTTGCTCAGATAGTGACGTGCTTAAGATTTCTTTGTGTAATGGATGCTGTATATACTTCGTTTCATGTAGCCATTTCATAAAACTTTTTAAAATCGTCATTTTAGCATCTAAAGTTGCAGGTGAATAAGGTTTCCCGCCCTTCCCTAACAATGCGGTGCTTAAATAATCCTGGTAGTTCCGTATATGCCAAGGACGTAGGTTCTTAAAAATAGTTTCTTCTATATAATAGTCAACATCTTGGCGCAAGAACGACTCACTTTTTACCGCATACTGATAAAACTGCAACAAAGTCCGTAAGTATTCGGTTTTTGTATTTTCTTTTCGTTCTCGATCCTTTCGGATATGCTTTCGTTGATGGACATAGTAGTACATCATTTCTTCATCCGTAAAATCACTAAACATATCTTCATTTTTTCGCTGGTGATGCTCATTTCTTTCTTCCAAAACATCGTAGTATGTAGTGTCCAGCATTAGTGAAACGATTTTATTAAAATCTCCTTTTCTTTCCCTTACTTCTGCTCCTATATGTACTAATGGGAAATCTTGCATAAAACCTCTCCTTTCATAAAACATGCCATCTTATTTATAGTTCTCCCTTGTGTTAAGATACTCTCTTCTTTATGTGGAGATTAAGTTTGTATTTATATGAATATAGATGGTAAATAACCTTTAAAACGTATTAATAATATTAATAACAATATATAAACTACTAATTATTTTAATTAAATATCTATTGTTTTTATAAATAAGTACTTTTTTGAAGTTATTTATTATATTTATCACTTATTAAGTGTAACCTATTTAAAAGTAAAAGTATAAACTTACTTTCTATAAAAATAGTTTATCATTTATACAAGTTGTAGAAAAATCTCCTATTTGTCATCACTTAGAGTAAATAGTAAAACATAAATATTTATAAGTTAGTTATAACATTTACATATTGATTATAAAAACTTTTAAACTCTAACTATATGTATATATGATATACTTAATTATTAGATGAAGAAAAAAGAATAGGAGTGTATGTCATGATTGATAATCCTACTAAAATTATTACTATTGAAGATGTGATGGAGATGTTATCTATTTCATCAAAGAAAACGATTTATACATATATTCAGCAAGGAAAATTAAATCCTATTAATAAAGATGACTGGCATATCGAAGGACGTTATGAATTTGATATCGAAGATGTCGTTCGTTTGCAAGAAGAGTTAAAAAAGCCAGGACTTACGACAAAAGAGGTAGCGCAGCAACTCGATATATCCGTCACAACAGTGAATAAGTATATTAAGCAAGAACTTTTACCTGCACTCCAAGAAGAATACCGGGGTATTAATTGTTATTTTGTGAATGAAGAAGATTTAGAAACGTTTAAGCGTACGCATGAAGTTGGCCGTAAACCTAGTAAGCGTCATTTTTATCATACCGAACAAAATATTGCACTCTTTCAGCTTTTTGTGAAGAAAGATGAAGTGAAAGAGCAGTTTGCCCGTATTATCTCAGTAGAAGATCCCATTATGGCAGTGACAGAGCAACATGAAGAGATAACGGTAGAAGAATTACTTGATCGCGGCTTTGAAGCAGCCTATGAAATTGAATCGAAAAAAACGATTACGAAAGAAGGCTATGCTACATTTGCATTTAAGCAAACAGCCTACGCGAAATCACAACTTTATAAGCTCATGGATTTATTCTATCAGTACCTAAGCCCGACTAACATGAGAATTACACCACAAGAAGAGAAAGAGCAATTTATCGTTGAAATCAAACCTGTATTGTTGACAGAATCAGCACAAGAAATCGTTGAATTATTGGAGTCAGTTCTTGTCTCAGGAAAGATTAATAAACGCAGCCGTGGAATTTACATTGATAGCGATTTGGAAGTGGTACGTGTAAAGGTATCAAGTAATCTGAAGGAAGAGTTACAGCAAAAAGCCAAGGAATTAGGCAAAAAGAATGTGGAAGAGTTGTTGTTGTACGCTGTGCAAAAATTATAGGATAGCCTGAAGCCTAAAGACAACAAACTTACTAAATCAATAACAGACTTTCATCCTCTGTTTAATAAAAAAATCCTATGCAGATATTTGCAAAGGATTTTTTATTGTATTTAAACTGGCGTTTTTGCATCGAGAGGTTCTGCTGCACCGACTTCTGTCTGAACATCGAAGACGGCTGTATTTTTAATTTTGCCGGTCAAAGTTCCGGTTGTACTATTTAAGACATTATCTGCCCCAAGGAACCAAAAATAATGATCTTCTACTTTACGAGGAAAGTTTGCTCCGAACGATCCTTGAACAGACAACGGGGCTTGAAAATTCATGGTTTCTTGTTTCATTGTTCCTACCATGGATATTTTCTTTTTACTTCTTGGAGGTACATTCACCGTTACAGTAGACGATGCTGATCTTGAAATAGAAGTAGAAGAAGATTCTCCTACTGTCGTTGAAACAGAAAACTCTGCACCTGACTCAAACACGCCTTCTAATGTAAATTTAGAGGATATCGTTAGACCAGTTGTCGTTTGTGACGACCATGTTTTCGTTTCTGTCCAGTTACCTTGTACACTTAAAGAAATGGATGCTTCTTCATCACCATGATTGACAGCATAATTGCTACCTAAAATTGCTTCACTTGGTGGTTTTCCATTTCCTATTTGATATGTGAATTCTCCTAATGTCTTGTAACAAGGGTGGCCATATTGTTCCGTAATAGCTGGTTTTGCTGCATCATAATACGTTTCACTATTCACAGCGATGCCGTCTGGTAATACCCCAAAGCGTTCTTTAAACTTTTCTCTTATACTATTAGGATTCGAACCAACTGCAGATAATTCTGAAAACGAAAACTTTTCTTGAATAGGCATTAAAACACTCCCTTAAGGTTTTAATTAGGAAAATCCCTCTATATAATAACACCAAACGAATTTTATGTAAATATTTTAATTAAATTACATTAAAATCCATTAAAATCATTATATAGTAATTTTAAAAAACTTAACTTTATTGAATTAAACAGTATACTTCTTTTTTTACTATCTAGCATATCACCAGGCAATACAATGAAAGTTTGATCATTTATATATTATTGAAAGACAAACAATTTGTCGTTACTAACTGTAAATAATAAAACCTCAGTAATATTTAGAAAACGATGCTATTTACTTAAAGAATTACAAAGAGCAGCTAGGGTTATTCCTCAAAAAACAAGCACAGCATTTATTTTTAAGAATATATGTATATGAATCTACAAATTTGGCCAGACTGATAACATATTCCCCCTATTCCAATAAATTTGAAAACCCTTTGCCTACATGAGCAAGGGGTTCTTTTTTATATGAGATTGCCTCTTAAGGTTAAAATCTATAAAAATACATATCAAATGAAGTAGTTGTATATAAAAATAGACTTCAACAATAAAGATATGCTTTCTGTTGCCTTTGACAAGACTATTATAAATAACTTCTAGCATATCAATTAAATCCCATTATTTGTGGTAAAATATATATTAATTTCTATCATAAGGTAATAATCAGACGAAGAGGTTTATTTATAACTACTCATACTAAAGCACGTCCTTTACCTTATTAAATTTTAGGGGGATACCAAAATGCCTAAATCAGTATTTGAACGTACTAAGCCCTACATTAACATTGGTTTTATTGGTCAAGTGGATCATGGTAAAACTACCTTAGCAGCAGCTACTTCGGCCTTTTTAGCAACGAAACATGGTGGTAAAAAAATGAGCTATGCAGATATTGATAATGCCCCAGAGGAAAGAGAGCGAGGAATTACGATTAATACTCGTCATGTAGAAGGAGAAAGTGACTCGCGCCACTATGGTTTCATTGATAGTCCAGGTCATGCTGATATTGTCAAGAATATAATAACAGGGGCAGCTCAAATGGATGGAGCTATCCTTGTTGTAGCAGCCGACATGGGTCTAGAGCCTCAAACACGTGAACATATTCTTTTAGCTCGTCAGGCGGGGGTACAAAATCTCATTGTCTTCCTAAACAAAATGGATTTAGCAGATCCAGATATAGTTGAGCTTATAGAGATGGAAATTATTGATCTTCTCACTTCATATGGATATCCAGAAGACACCCCTATTATAAAAGGTTCTGCTTATCAAGATCTGATTAAGTTAGAAAATGGTCAAAATGCTGAGTGCATTCAAGCACTAACGGATACTCTAGATTCGTACATTCCCCAACCAGTGCGTAGTATTGACAAACCTTTTTTAATGCCTATTGAAGATATCTTTTCTATTCAAGGCCGCGGTACGGTTGTAACAGGAAGAATCGAACAGGGAAGACTAAAAAAGAATGACGAAGTTGAAATCGTCGGTATAAAGGAAACAATCCAAACTACATGTACGGATATTGAAATGTTTAATAAGCTTTTAAGTGAAGCCGAAGCAGGAGAAAATGTAGGTTTACTTCTTCGTGGTATTGATAAAACGGGGATACAGCGTGGTCAAGTACTTGCTGAACCCGGATCAATAACTCCTCATACTAAATTTAAGGCTGCTATTTATGTTCTATCTAAAGAAGAGGGAGGGCGTCATAAACCCTTCTTCACCAATTACCGACCTCAATTTTATTTCCGTACAACGGATGTTACAGGGACTCTTCACTTAAAGGATAATATAGAAATGATCATGCCGGGTGATAACACTCAGATATATGTGGAACTCGTTGCACCGATTGCCATGGATATCGGCCTTCGTTTTGCTATCCGTGAGGGAGGACGAACTGTGGCCTCAGGTCAAGTCGTTGAGATTTTTAATTCAGAAGATGATGTGAAGATAAAAGCAAAAGGATAAGTATCATTTAATTCTAAGTTTGTTTTGTATAGAAAAAGCTTCCCAACGAGTGGGGAGCTTTTCGGCTTATTATCGTATGTTTTCTATAACCAATATCCTTACTTAACATAAAGCATATTACCAGTGGACAAATATAAAAATACTATTTTGTATTTACTGCTTGAAGCAGTGAGTTGAAGCTGTACCAGTATCATCTTTTCCCCCCACAAAAAAGATGAAACACTTTCCATTGTAATCCTTTGCAGAAGTCATTTCCCAATTAATATCCTTTTCCAAATTCAATTTCTTCATTTGTTTACCTTGATTATCTACATAATATTCTGTTTTCTATATATGAATCGTGATAAAAAGCTACTTCGCTCTCATTGCTGAAATAGCTTTTTATTTTGCTATTATTAAGAATAATTCAGTATGGATACTTTAAAATTTACATGTTTTCATTTTACACAAAACCAAATAACGAAAAATCTATTTAGCTATTCAAATAAATCTTTATACAAGCATAAAGAAATTATATCTATACACTGTACATTAGATTTCCTTCTAGTTAATACAATTATAGGTTTTAATAGTTAGACATTCGAAACTATTAAAACCTTTTAGAGGCTTATTTCGGATACCTATTACAGAACCAACCGCAGGATTAATGTAAGGGTAAATATATATTATCTTAAAGGAGAATTTAATTAGTTCAGAGGTTGAAACAAGAAAATCTTTGTCAAAGGAATTAAAAAAATAAATAATAATCCTTATTTTTACATGATTTCAAATCCATTATATAGTAATATATTTATAAAATTACATATTATGATAAAGGCAAACTAGTTGAAAAACTAGGACGCAAAGCTACAGGTCTAAGGTTAAATAGCTATGACAGCTGAGCTCCCTGAATATCTGGAGGTAATTTTCATGGATGGTAAACAACAATTGATAGAAAAAGAATTAGATCAAGAATGGGTTAAACTTATAACAGAAGCTAAGGAATTGGGATTAACTATTGAAGAACTTAAAAAGTTATTCAAAAAACAAATAACCCCCTAATCACAAACAACACTAGTCATATTTGGTCTTGTTTATAATCATTCAATTTCTGGGATTTCCTATTTAAAAACTCTTTAAACTCCTCTTTGGTAACGCTAGAATTCATTGCTTCTTCAACTAAAACTAGCCATTTATAGGAAAGAGTAGTGTCATGATTTGAATTATTCATTATAATCTTCCTCCTTTACAACTTGTCCTATTATAAAGCAAATTGATTTGTAATATAAGCTATAATGATAAAATTATTACTTTTTATCCTGTTTTTTACATAAATTGTTATTCATAGGGTCTTATTCAGTTATTTAGCTTATGAAGATCAAATTTAATAGCTTAGGTAAAGTGTAAACTCATGAAGATATAAAATGAATATAAGTAAATTTATCCTTTGTCTATAAAAGTACATTTGAAAGGATTTTATTAGTGGAAGAGAAAGAATCATCCAAAGATTACTTAATAATTGATAATATGGGGAGAGTAAAGGTACCTTCCCAGCTTCTAGAGCATGCCAATATTCAATCATCTGCTGCAATACAATTCCTCAACTATAAAGATTACATTGTCATGAAGCAGGTTGAATTCCCACCGGTTCTTTTGGAAGAAAATAAAGATAAGAACTTAATTAGGACTATTGATAATTTAGGCTACATTGTAATTCCAAAGATACTTCGTGAAATACATGATATAGATCTACATGATGAAATAGAAGCGAAAGTCCTTAACGAGAGCATTATTTTCGAAAAGAAAAGAGAGCAAAATAAATCTCCAGGTCTACTAAAGGGATATATAGAACCTGAATTAAGTGAGTTATCTTTACTTCAAATAAAATCAGGGAGAATAAAACTTCCTGATTTTGTATTGAAATTCTTGAATTTAGAAGAACATATGCAATTACAGTTCTTTATTAAAGGACAAGATACTATCGTTGCAAAAAAACATAGCTATAAATTTCTTACAGAAGGAAAACTTTTTTTCACTGGACAATCACGCGTGATAAAGAAAGATAAATACTTAAACATTCCTAAAAAGCTAAGAATTTATCTAAACATTCATAGTGGCGACATCCTAGAAATCAAAACAATAGGGGACAAATTAATCATAAAAAAAGCAATTGAGAACGATACTCTTGTTTAAAATAAGTAAGCGCAGCTGAAATAATTAGCTGCGCTTACTTATTTGCTGTTACCAAGAATCATTTTGTAAAAAAACTAATCTTTAGAGATACATCTTTCAAAGAATTTCACATCACTATCGCTTTTATTTTAAGAGTGCCCGAAAACCTAGTCACCTTTTCTTTAAGCGAGTGGGTTTATTTAATCTAATAATCCTTTTTACTATTTTATCCTTGAAATACCCTTGGTTATTGTACATTTTTACCACTTCTAGCTTAAATGAGATTGTAAAAGATTATCCTTAGTGACCCATAAATGCCCTCTAAGTATAGTGTAACCCTCTTTTTTATTTACTCCATCCACTTAATCGGGCGCATTACATATAAATAAACCCATACAAAAAGACGCCTTAATTGCTACTGTCCAGGTGTCTTATCCTTTTTTCATAATAGATAAGAACTAATTAGTCGTAGAGGTCTCTTCTAATTGTTTCTTATAAAGTTTTTTAGGCAATTATTCTATATTGCCTAAAGCGTGCAAAGTTTTATCCCTTAAATGAATTCTTTTCTTATAATCTTCAGCTATTAGTTCTGTGTATATCAAATCAAAAAGTAACAGGAACGGCAATAAAGGGGAGATATTCTGCCCCATATGCATGTTGCTTTTACTAGTTACTAGCAAACATACATTACTTAGCTTTGCTAATTCTGAGTCTTTATTTCCTGTAAAAATGATTATAGGCGAACCTTGTTTTTTTGCAATTTTTATAGTTTTAATTAACTCTTGCGTTTCTCCCGAGATTGAAATACCAATAACAATACTCTTCTTACTAATGAGAGAAGCATCCATTATGGCATGATGGGGATCGGTAATAGCTTCAATATATAATCCTATTCTAAAAAATTTATATTTAAATTCTTGAGCAGCTATACCTGAGCTTCCAATTCCGTAAACATGTATTCGTTCTGCTTTGATTAAGAAAGAAACTACTTCTTGAATATCTCTATATGTGTTTATTTGAAATGTATTTCTTAGTATAGTCGTATGGTCTTGATATAATTTTGCTAAATAATCAACTTGTTGAATATTGTTCACCTCAACAGGTACATTCTGCAAATCGATAAACCTTCTTAGTTCATGCTTAAATTCATTAAATCCGGAAAAAGATAATTTTTGACAAAAACGTGTAATAGTTGCTGGTGAAAGATGGAGTTTTTTAGCTATTTGATTAATGGATAAATGACTAATTTCTCCGGGAAATTTCAGAATGTAACTAGCTAACTCTTTTTCTGTTGAAGTAAAAATTTCCATATTACATTCAATACCATACAATAAATTTTCTCCTAAGTACTCCATTTTTTCTCCTTTTTAGCCTAATGCCTAATTATTTAATATGTCTTTTGTATAGTTTAATATAACCATAAAACAAGTCAATAAATACTCCACTGTATGCTTTTAAACTAAAATAAAAAACGCTTCTAAACAAGAAGCGTTTTTTATTTTACACAGATAAGTTTATTTTAATTACTCCTAAGTGCCTCAACAAATCTTTTGGTTATCTGTTGAGGCCTTGTAATTGCCCCACCTACGACTACTGCATGGACCCCCATATTTAATATAGAGCATGCAATCTCTGGTGTTAAAACATTTCCTTCGGCAATTACTTTCGAATCTTTAACACATGTTACTATTTCTTTTAATAACGCATAATCATCTTGGTAGATTTTCTTTCCCATAGTCTCGGCTGTATAACCGTACAATGTAGGAGCAACGATATCAAATCCAAGTTTTTCTGCATATACAGCTTCCTCAACAGTTGAAACATCAGCCATGAGTAGAATATCTGGATAGTTTTCTCTTATCTCATTATAAAACTGTTTTAATGTTTTTCCGTCTGGCCTTAACCTGTTAGTGGCATCAGTAGCAATAACTTCTACTCCCGTTTTAGCTAGGGAATCAACTTCACTCATTGTAGGAGTAATGTATACTTCGTTACCTCCATAAACTTGTTTGATAATTCCAATCACAGGAAGATCTACTTGTTTTTTTATTTCTAAAATATCTATTGTAGAGTTTGCACGAATTCCTTTAGCTCCACCTTCTTTAGCTGCTAAAGCCATCCTTCCCATAATAAACGGACTGTGTAAAGGCTCGTCTTCTAAAGCCTGACATGAAACAATTAACCCGCCATGAATACATTCTAAAACTTTTTTCATTGATAACACTTCCTTATTTTTTATACTTAAAGACCAAGATACTCTTCAATTTCATTTTTAATAATAGTTACTTGAGGACCATAGACAATTTGAATACCATTGCCTTTTTTTATAATACCTTTAGCTCCGGTTTGCTTTATTAGTTCCTCTTTTATCAAATCCTCTTTCTTTACAGTAACGCGTAGACGAGTTGCACAACAATCAACCACTACAATATTTTGCTCATTACCAAGACCTTGGACAATCGTTTGAGTTCTTTCTGTAGCTTTAACCTGATGTACTTCTTGTTTACTCTCTTCTCGACCAAGGACTTTTAGGTCTCTCTTAGTGATTAAGAATTTAAAAGTAAAATAGTATAAGAAAAACCATAGAATTCCGACTAAGGGAACAAAAATCCAATTTGTTTTATCAATTCCCTGAAGAATACCGAATAAAATAAAGTCTATAAGTCCTCCTGAAAAAGTCTGTCCAACAGTTATGCTTAGAATATGAGATAACATGAAAGCTAACCCATCGAATAGAGCATGAAAAACATATAGTATAGGAGCTACAAATAAGAAACTAAACTCTAAAGGCTCTGTAATACCTGTTAAGAAAGAAGTTAAAGCTGCGGAGAGGAGTAATCCTCCTACTAACTTCTTATTTTCAGGTTTAGCACAGTGATAAATTGCTAATGCAGCCCCTGGTAAACCAAACATCATAGTAATAAATCTTCCAGACATGAACCTCGATACTCCATCATAGTACTTGGTTGTGCTTGGATCTGCTAATTGAGCAAAGAAAATGTTTTGAGTTCCTGTTATAATATGGCCTTTAATTTCTAACGTTCCACCTAGAGCAGTCTGCCAGAACGGCAGATAAAAAATATGGTGTAAGCCTAAAGGCCCCAACATACGGAGGATAAATCCATAAAAGAAAGTTCCAATTACACCTGTTCCAGTAACCACTTCTCCAAGTAAATTAATGAATTGTTGAATAAAGGGCCATACTAAGAAAAGGATTACACCGACCAAGATAGATGCAAAAGAAACAATAATTGGGATAAAGCGAGAACCACCAAAGAAACCTAATACTTGGGGAAGTTGAATTTTATTATATTTATTGTGTAAAAAGGCGGTAGTAACCCCTATTATAATTCCACCAAATACGCCAGTTTCTAATGATTGAATGCCTACTAATAAGCCTTGTCCTGCCTTTGCTAAATTCTCTTTAGCCAGATCATGATTTATAGTTAGTAAAGCATTTATTGTACTATTCATTACAAAGTATCCTATCATAGCTGCTAAACCTGCTGTTCCCTTATCAGAACGAGCTAATCCTACAGCAACTCCTACTGCAAAGATAATTGGCAAATTACTAAATACAATACTCCCAGCAGAGCTCATAATAGTAAAAATTGCTTGCAACCAAGCAAAATTCAAAAATGGATAAGCTGTAATTGTATTTGGATTAGATAATGCACCACCAATACCCAGTAGCAAACCAGCTGCCGGTAGGACAGCTATAGGAAGCATGAATGATTTTCCAAATTGCTGGGCTTGTTCAAAAGCCTTTTTCATAAGATGTTCCTCCCCTTGAAATCGAATAACTTTTTAAATGACTTAATAAATTTTCATTGAAGTCTTTAGTTATAGCTAAATATTAAATATCTATAAAAGCGTTTTCAATACCCTTGTAGAAACTCTTAAACATTTTCACATAATAAGCTTTTTAGTTGAAAATGTTTTCATTTACTATTTATAAAATATATTTAAAGTCTTTCCTAGAAAGTTAGCAAAAGGTTTAAGTCTTAGAATTAACTTCTTTCGCTATGTTTTTGAAAGAATAATTCCCCATAGAAACTATAGGAACGCAAAAACGCAAACCTTTTTTACATAAAGGATTGCGCTATAAAAATATTTACTATATATATATCTTGGATAGGCGAGCCCTCAAACAACAAGTGGTACCTATCATTGAATGAATAAACTGTCCCCAAAATGAAGAAACATCTTATATCACTAAGATGCTTCTCCCCTTTTAATATTTTTACTTATTTACTGTTAATATATATGGAGTTAAATTTACTCCTAGTACTTTATTAAATTTGCAATATAAATCAACTTATTAGTCTATAAATGTGAAACAATCAATTCACAGTTTCCACTTATCTCAAAATTTCTTGTTTTTGCAGGAAGGATAAAATGGCTACCTTTATTAAATGAATATTCTCCTTCTTCGCCCCTAAGGGATCCGTTTCCGTTTATCACACTACATAACATAAAAGATTTATCCATTGTTAAAGATGCTATCCCATCTATTTTCCATTTATGAACAGAAAAAAAATCATTTTCTACGAAAGTAGTAATTATTAAATTTTTATATTTTGTTACAATAAATTTATTATCGGCATCTATATGAGGAATGTTTATAACATCTATTGCTTTTCTAAGATGCAGTTCACGTTTTTTTCCATCCTTATCTTTTCGTTCATAATCATAAACACGGTATGTAATATCAGAACTTTGTTGAGTTTCCAGTACAATTGTTCCTTCGCATAGAGCATGAATAGTTCCACTAGGTACATAGAAGAAATCACCTGGTTTTATCTTTACCCGACGAAGTAACTTATCCCAATCTCTATTTTCAATTGCTCTAATAACTTCTTCCTTTGTCTCAGCATTGTGGCCATATACTATCTCAGCTCCTTTCTTACAGTCTATGATGTACCAACATTCTGTTTTACCTAACGCCCCATTTTCATATAAATTTGCATAGACGTTATCAGGATGTACTTGTACAGACAGATCTTGATTGGCATCTAAAATTTTTGTTAAAAGTGGAAACGTAGCCCCTCCGTAGTGACCAAAAACTTCTGGATGACTACTCCAAATTTCATTTAAAGTCTTTCCAGAGAACGGTCCATTTTCAACAGTAGACGGTCCATTTACATGTGCTGAAATTGCCCAGCATTCACCTGTTCTATTATGAGGAATTTTGTACGCAAATTTATCTTCTAGTCCCTTGCCTCCCCAAATTTTCTCTTGAAAAATTGGCTCTAGAAATAATGGCTGCACCTTTATAATATCCCCCTATGTTCTTTTATTTTTGTTTTTCCGGTTGTGTCTCGTAAGCTTCTTTCCCTAGAATTAACGCCCCTGTAATTCCCGCAAGCTCTCCCAACCCTGGAGAAACAATATATTTTTCTATTTCATTAGATAATTCAGGGAGTTCAATGTATTTATTTAACATCTTCTTTACATTTCTATAAATAAGAGGAAACAACTGTTTCTGCTTCATCACCCCTCCACCTAAAATAATTTTCTTAGGTGACAAAATAAGAATATAGTGAACTAAAGCTTGTGCAAGATAATAAGCTTCCATCTCCCATACTTCTGAATTATTTACTAATTCAACCCCTGGTTTCCCCCACCTTTCTTCAATAGCAGGTCCCGCAGCAAGTCCCTCGAGACAATCATTGTGATAAGGACATTTCCCTGGATAAGTATCATTTAAATGACGCCTAACAGTAACGTGCCCCATCTCTGGATGGGAAAGTCCTTGGAGAAGTTTCCCTTCCAACACAGCTCCTGCGCCTATTCCTGTTCCTACTGTAATATATAAACAACTATTAAGACCTTTTGCAGCTCCAAATGTTACTTCTCCTAAAGCTGCAGCATTCACATCTGTACTAAATCCTATTGGTATATTAAATGACTCTTCGAGTTTCTTTAGGATGGGATAACCTTTCCAACTGAGCTTAGGTGTTGAAGTAATGCGCCCGTAGGAAACGCTTTCAATGTTCACGTCACAAGGACCAAATGATCCTACACCTATGGCCATTAAATTAAACTGATTAAAGAATTCAATAACTTTTCCCATTGTTTCTTCAGGTGTAGTGGTAGGAAATGTGACTCTTTCAAAAATTTGTCCATTTTCATTACCCACAGCACATACAAATTTTGTACCTCCTGCTTCTATTCCCCCGTACAGCATGGCACTTCCCCTTTATTTCTCATAGTCTTTTTAAAATAGTTTTCTTATTCATAGACTACTAAATTATTTTTTTATTTAAACACATTATGTGAATAATTATCTTCTAAATATCTACAGAATTGGTTTTGTACATCCTTTAAATTCTAATTTCATACCACATTCAAACATTCGGTTCCATGGTGCATACGTGGATACTTTATCTAAATTCATATCTCCAAAGCTATGAATAATAGTGTCATGATAAGATTTATAAAGCATATCATCCCTGATTCTATTTATAGTTTTTCCCCTATTTTTTAAATCAAAATAATTAAGCTTATATTTCGGAAGAAAATTATCAACTAACTTTTTTCTAACTTCTGCTTGATAGAAATAATCATCTAGCAGATGATAAATAAGGTTCTCCTGAATAGTTCTTACTTTACCTTTTAAGCCAATGATCCCTTGACAAATTGTTGTTCCAAGGGTATTGCAGTTTGTATTCCAACCTTTATACGAAATTAATTTGTCAAGAACTTGTTCTTCATCTAAAAGAATAATTAGTTCTTGATCTCCACCATTGGCATATGCACTATCTGCTACCATTACTTTTTTACCAGAATCAATATGTTTTTTTATATCGCCTACAAATACTAGCATGTTGCGAAAGCTAGTATATGTAATATCTTTTTTAGCCTGCTCCCAAGCTTCTTGCATAACACGTCCTGGTGTATTGTATGCAAGAATTATATCGGCTTCATCAGCGCTAGCTACTAACTGACAGCCTGCTGCTAGAATATGAGCTTTAAGACTTTCTCCGTAGGGACGATCCTCATATAACGGTATGAGACTTGGACCAAGAGTGCTACTCCAAATTGGGTATACTTTTGGCGTTATTCCCTTTATATCATTGTATACCCGCGTTAGTAGCGTTGCTCCTACCTCATCTGCCCCAGGATACATATGAACCTTCTTATGTAGTCGAAGTTGTTCACGTTTTTCTACTACTTTCTTTTGATCCATAGCCGTATAACCGAATTCCGAGCTATCATCCTGAGGTATAGATAAAAATGTCAATACACCTTCATGTACAAGATTAAGCATACTTACATTTATCATTGAATTAAAAATTCGCCTTGTTTCATAATCTTCAATATATTGTTTTGGTAACTGAGCTGAGATTGCTTTTAGTTCGTGTTCTTCGGATTGAGAAAGCTTTTCACGAGCCTTTTTGTCTTGTAAATAAGCATTCAGAAATAGTTTATGTCCCCATTCCTCATAATAGTCAGGCTCCTCGTCACTTGAACTGTACTTTGGTGTGCGCATAATTAAGTTAGAAGCATATATAGGAGTATCAGGGTACGTTTTATGTAGTATACGCAAGCGTTCAATACATGTTGCTCCCGCATCTTTTGTTAAGTAGTGCAACCGAGAAGGTAATAGTCCACCATATATCATCATATCGATACTAATAATAAAAGCATCGACGGATTTTCCTGCTGCAAATAGCCAATCCCATATCCGATTTGTATCAGCTGCTTTCTTCTTTTCTCCTAACATACTTTTATCAGGAATTAGTAATTCTATCTCAGCTGATGAACGAGCAATCATTTGTATATAATCAATGTTACAAGGCCGTTCATCAATTGGTAAGTAAGCAATTTTCATAAAATGACTCCTCTGCTGGTTATTGTTTTAGATCTTTGTCTACCAGCTTCTTTTAGAATTGAGAAACTTTAATTTTTCTTCTTCATGGATGGGGGGCAATTCGTGAGAAAATTCATGATAAACCTGAATTTTCTTCTCTCCCTTTAACTGATGATACAATGCAAATCCACTAGAAGGAGGACAGACTTCATCCTTTAAACCAATACCTATCAAGGTCGGACATGTTACAAGGCTGGCTAAATTTATACAATCCACATAACTTAGTGTGTTGTAAATTACTGCTTGGGTTTTATGCAATGGATCATGAACTTTG
>NZ_JAZAQH010000003.1:0-17500 GCF_036227845.1 Priestia sp. LL-8
ATGAAGAAAACGACTGTCGTTCAACCATATGATCTGGAAAGTATAAATATAAAAAATTGGGTAACTAAATCAAACATCCTCATTGAGAGTACATATAAATTGTCTTTACAAGAGCAAAGAATTCTTTTAATCATGGCATCCAAAGTGCAGCCTAATGATGAAACGTTGAAGACCTATAGATTTCGTGCGAAAGACTTTATCGAAATCGTAGGCAATAAGAAAGGAACAGGTTTTTACTCTTACTTAAAAGAGATCGTGAATGGCCTTCAAACAAAAATTCTTACGATAAAAGAAAAAGGCAGACAAAGAAATTATAACTGGGTAATTACGTCTATTTATGAAGAAAACGAAGGATACATAACATTACAATTTCATCCTAGCTTAAAGTATCTGTTTTTAGAGCTTAAGGAAAAATTCACATCGTATCAATTAGAGAATGTAGTGAGACTCAATTCGGTCTATTCCATTCGTATTTATGAGCTGCTTAAGCAATATGAGCGTCTGCGAAAAAGGGAACTCACTCTTGAAGAATTACGTCATTTTTTAGCTATTGAACCTACTAAGTATAAACAGTATGGCCATTTTAAAAGTAAAGTATTAGCAGTAGCTCAAAAAGAAATCAATAATAAAACGGATATCCACTTTGAATTCGTGGAAATAAAAACTGGTAGAAAAGTAACGTCCATAGAATTTATTATTACCAGTTCGCCTGCATTGAATGGTTCTAGCTCTACTCAAGAGAAAAAACTAGAATTAAATCAATCCTTCTCGAAATTAGAAGACAACACAAACAGCCTTGAGAATGATTTAGCAGGCTTAGGGGTTAAGCCAGAAAAAATAGAGTGGCTTTTATCAGAATTTACACAAGAACACCTAGAAAGAAATATAAGATACACGCAAGATCGTTTGATTACAGGAGATGTGACTCACCCTCATTCCTACGTAGTAAAAGCGATTCAAAAAGATTATGCCCAGGTCTCACAGGAATCAAAACGCATTAACTCTAAAAAGGGTGCAAAAAAAGAATTAGTTCCAGATTTTATAGCACAAGCTAGAGATAAAGAACAAATTCTTAAGGATGCAACTTTAAAAGAGAAGCAAGAATCATTTTTAAAAGAAAATGGAACTCAAATAGAATTTGAAGAAAAGCTCTTGCAGTTTCAAGAATTAAAAAGAATGCTGATTCTAAGTTCAGATCAACCTACCCAAGAAGAAATAAAAAAAGCCCAAGAAGCAGGCTTACAAGAAGTCATTCGAAATATGGAAGAAGATTATAATAAACGTGAAAAATTAGGCTTAGAACCAAGAATTGTTAAGGATTTTAAAAATAAAGAGTTAAAAAAAATGTATAAAAACTTTTTACAAAGTAAAGTTTTAAATAGAAATTAGCTATAGAAAAAAAGACGTGTAAAACCTTGCCTTGCAGAGATGGCTTTTACACGTCTTTTTTTTTGCGCTTAGGTAAATTTAATATACATAAAGAAAAAAATCATTTTAGTAAGCTTGTTTAATATTTTTGTTATAATAATAGTATATTAAATTTACCTAAAAGATCGGGTGTGTCTTATTTGAATAACTTTATTTTGCTTGGAGATTTCTTATCTCATTTAGTTGAATCTAAAAAAAAGGCTTCTACAATATCAATGTATAAGCATGATCTAAAACAGTTTTTTGAATGGTTAAATGAATCTCATCCCAATATCCCTTCAGAAACTTTGCCAGGAGACAAGAAATATTACGACGAATACTTTACCTATTTAAAAGAAAAAAACTTGTCAGAAGCTAATCTGAGGCGTGTAGCATCACATTTAAATGGCATGTTAAAGTATTATAGCCTCACAGATGATATTGGACTTTTACAAGCAACAACAAAAAAACAACGAGCATTAACTGATACTGATTTTATAACTGAATCGGATGCTTCAATTCTTTTAGATTCAGTTATAAGTCACGAACATTTAAGTGATATTCAATTGCAGATACATAAATATATAGGTCCGCGTAACCATTCCATGTTCATCTTAATGCTTCGTTACGGTCTTACCATTAACGAAGTTGTATCTTTAAATATACAAGACATTAACTTTGCACAGAATACATTAACGGTAAACACAGGCAAATCAAAACGCACCTTAGAGCTTTCTAAACACGATAAGAAAACCATATATGATTACCTATTAACAATCCCTCTGTTATTTAGACCTAAGGATTATACAAATGATCCGTTATTTATTTCTTTTCATCCTCAAAAAATGGTTTATTGGTATGATTACAATTTAAATAAACCTAAAAGGATTAGTATAATCGGTACAAAACGTATGATTGAAAGAGAAGTCAAACGTTCAGGCATACAAGCAATTGTAAGATCTACTCACTTTCGAAACAGTTGTATACTTAACAAAATTCATGATGGATATTCAAACGAACACATTATTTATTACTTTGGATTGTCCAGCCGCCATGCTTTATATAGATTTAAGCGATATCTAAAGACAAAATAAAATATTAAGTTCAACTTATTTTTCACCAAAACATCTTTTATGTAAGTGATTTTTATTTTACAAGTTAAACTTAATTTTATTTTCACCTTAGTTAATTTTAGAAAAAATCATTAAGTTTAACTTTAGTTGAACTTAATGATCCACTTTTTAAAATTTAACTGTTTTAAAAAGTCGATTGCGATGGAAACAACCTTCTCAAGCATTACAAATTTAGAATTTGGCGGCCATGTCTTGGTTGTATAACAACAAATTTCTTGTAAAATCATCTAGAATTTAATTAGATTTATTATTCTCGGCTAAAATCTAGAAGAATTTCACTCTAGATTCGTTAAAAACCCTTTATTTTCAATGGTTCATTGTATTTCTAGCTTTTGCTATAAAATTTAAATAACTTAGAAAAAATTAAGATTAATTTTAACTCGAAAAATAATTCTATAAGAATTGTATAAACAAAAAAGAAGTTCCATTAAACCAACGTAATAAATCCAGAAGATATAGGTATATAGGATTTATATTATCTTACACAAAATACTTAATGAGCTACACAAAATACTTGAATTAAAGTTAGAGAAAGTACATTCTAGATTCGTCTGAAGCTATTTTATATCAAGCTTTCTAGGTACTCTAGTTTCTTTGGACTTTAGGAGAGGAAAAGATGTGAATCAGTTGTTAACAAAGATATTTCTTAACAGTTAAAACTCCTTTTTTGCAGACATTGGCTAAAACAAAGTTTTAATCGAGTAGAGTTAATGTTGATCCTTAAGTTGCTTTTTTTTGAACTTTATATATAATCTATCTACATTTAAAATAAACAGTTTTACTCTTGAAAAGTTTATGATTTCATCTAGAATTGAAAAGGAAGAATAAAAGGCCTAGCGAAAGAAAAAGAAAAATGTACATAAAAAACAGGAATATAAAGTAATTAATAGAATTTTACTAGAAATATAAATCTTGAATAATATCTCGCAAAACCGCATTCTAGAATTGCCATTAACACTGATATATCAACTTCAAAGTATATCTAGATTTTTATACAGAAAGGAGAATCCTAGAAAAATGCATGAAAAAAATAAAGATGAAGTAGTCTATACTTTGAAAGACACAGTAAAGCTAACTGGATTAAGTGTAGATCTTATTCGCTTATATGAAAAAGAATTCAATCTCCAAATTCAACGAACAGAAGGCGGGCATAGGCGCTATAACAAACAAAACATCGATTTATTAACTGAAATAAAAAAAAGAATTCAAGAGCAAAACTGGAGCTATAAGATGATAAACCAGTGGCTTCAAGGAGAAATTGTACCGGAGACAGTGGAAGTTCAATCAAACCTTGAAAAAAAAGTACAATCCCTTGAAGAAAAAGTTCAAGAGTTGCTTAATCGCTCTGAAAAAGATGAGCAATTTCAATTAGCGCTTATCCAACGACTAGATGAACAAGGAAGCCTTATAAAGAAACTTACAGAAAAACTAGACCACCAAGACAAATACATTGAAAACAATCTAGAGAAACGCGATGAGAAATTGACTAGTGCCATACGTGAAATTAGTGATACAAAAAAACTTATCGCGGCCGCCCAAGAAAATCTTGATTCAAAACCAAAAGGATTCTGGAGTAAGATTTTTGGGGGTTAATACGTTACTTAAACGATAAAAGCAGCAGGGTTTTTTGTGCATTACAGAAAATCCTGCTGCTTTTATCGTTTATTTTCGATGAATAAATAGTAAATTTTAAGATTTTATGTTTAGTTGCCAGAAGAAATTTATTATTGTTAAACAATTCTATAAGTTCTTGAAGGGGAATTTACAGGTGTGGCAGCTTTTACTAATACAGTTTGTCCATTTGATGGCATCCTATTTTTAAACACATAAACTCTGGTTTATCCGCCTGGAGTACCACGTCCTCTAGAAGCTTTTCTTAGCACGATACTTCTTTCGTTATTTGAATCAAGTACCCAATGAAAATACCATAGCTGTCGTAGAAACTGCCTATTGGTATCTTGATGGCGTTCATCAAATATACAATGATTGATTTGCTCTGTCCAACATAAATATCGACCACTAGAAATTCTCCATTGTTTATGTGATCGGTATCTAATTCCTACGCAAGATCCACGGTTTATTATTCCTAAAAAGAAATGTGTGTCTTTGTAACATTTTTATTGTAAAAGATACGTAAAATTTATCAATAATCCATTTATGGAACTGATATTCTTATAGGCAATTAGAGGAGAGGTGCAATTTCAAATGGATGAAAAAGTTGTTATCTTTATGCACATTCCTAAAACAGGGGGAACCACACTTAATAATATTTTTAAAAAGTTCTACTCTGAAAATGAAATATACGATCATGTTCCTTTAGAAGAGATGAATAAACAGTTTAGCCAATTAAAAGAAGAAGATAAAAAAAACATAAAAGCTATATCCGGCCATCATTTCTATGGAATACATGAATTTTTTTCTCACCCCTATGTTTATTTTAGTATGATGCGTCATCCGGTTGAGCGTGTCATATCATTATATTATTTTTTGAAATCGTATCCAGGGTATTATGAAGAGAACATGAAACATATGTCTTTTGAAGACTACATTGATTGGGACCCTCAAGCTACAAATGGCCAAACTAAACAAATTTGCGGGGTGAAATCTCAACTAAGCGTAGAGAAAGCGAAAGAAAACTTGCTGGAATTTGGATCAATAGGAATAACAGAAATGTTTAACGAATCGCTTCTGTTACTAAAGAAAAAATTCAAATGGGGAAATATTAAATATAAGAAGGTGAATGTGACAAAATCTCGCCCTTTGCTCAACGAAGTCCCCATTGATATCATTAAGAAAATAGAAAAGCACAATGAGTTGGATATAGAGCTGTTTCAGTATATAAAATCTAATTTCATCAAACAAATAAATGATTTATAGAAATAAAAATGAAAGCTCTCAATAGAGAGAGCTTTCATTTAATATATAAGAAAAGGTTACCTTATTAAAAAAAATGCGGTATCAAATCCCATATATAGTTAGTTCAATTTTTTATGATAAAGGGATTATGTCTCATTTAATTAATATAGCCATGTAAGCTTCATACGCTTTGTATAAGGTTCATATAGGTCTTTTAAATAGTTACGTGTTATTTGAATAATTTGAGGGCTCTTGTCATCCTTTTTAAGCCTTAGCATTAAATCATAAGCCTTTGTCCTTTCTTTACGTACCAAACGCAGCAAAACCAACAAATCATACGTATGAAAGCATGAAAGTTCATTAAAAGGCTTTTCAACGTCCTCTAAGACCACAAATTCTTTTAGTGTTGGTCTTTTTATATTTAAATGAGCCCCACAAAAAGAGCAGCTATCTTCTAATCCTTCTGTCCCACAATAACTACATATCAAGCTATATTCACCTCGTTTACTAAAAGGAAAGGTAGGCTTAAGCCTACCCAGCTAGCCTTAAAGGCTATTTTAGCTTTTAGGGTATTCCTTATCCAGCCGTTTTTGTCGTTGATTCACAATACGCTCTCCTACAACTTTTTTAGCAAGCTTAGTTACTTCTAGTTCTAGAAGATCCGTTGTCATAATCGCATCATAGCCATGGTGAAAATATAATCCATTCATGAACTCGATAAGAATTTGTGTATTCTTATCCGCACTATTTGTTCCTAATCGAATCTTTTTTAGTTCGCTTTTTAATGCATCATTGAGATTTTCACTAACCGTTTCCGTTATATAATCTAACGACCATTCTTTCTTTTTTTCTTCTCGATACTTTTTACAGATATCCATAATCGCTTCTCCTGGGAAACGAAGTTTATGTTCAGCCATATAATCTTGAATGTATTGATCTGTTTCTTTATCAAGTGTAATCATACGTCGTTGTGTTTCCATTACTCCTCTACATCTCCCATCAGTTCATATATCATGTCGTTCATCTTTTCAATTGATATCGCACATTGTTTCATCATTTCGATGTTCTGGTCAATGATCGCTTCTAATCTTTTTTCTCTTGCTACTTGTTCATCAAAAAAAGCTAATACTTCGAATTGTTCTTTCAAAAACTTTTGGCGAGACATCCCATTTTCTTTGGCTAGTTCATCAACTTTTTGCATAGCAACCGCATCAATATTTCGTAAAAAGATATCCATGAAATCATTCCTTTTCTATAAAATTGCAAAATTTCCAGTAAGAGTAGAGAAGAGCATAAGGGGTTTTTGATATCACATGGCTGTGATATGCTGGGCAAAGCCCAGCAAAACAACGTTTTCACCTCAAAAAAAGTGGTACCACGAAAACTTCCAGTCTGTCGACCTGCTGTTGACCTAAAAAGTAAAAAAAGCACCTAATATTGACCTAGTGTCGATATGAAATCTTACACCTTTTTGCAAATGTTGACCTACTGTCCACTGAAAGTACCCTCAACTTTTATGAAGTTTTAACTATTTTTTGAAAGATTTCTTGATGAGAATTTGTGAAGTTTCGAGAAGAAGTCTGGGTAGTTTTTTTATAAAAATCGATTGCTTCTTTCATCGAAGAAACGTTTAATTTTTGTAGAATGCTGCGTCTCTGATTCTTAATTGTACTCTCTTCTTTGAACAAAATATCTTGCATTTCTGTAATGGAATAGCCATCAAGTGCAAGAGCAAAAACGTCTTGTTCTGATGACGTAAGTTGTTTCAAAAAAAGTTTTTCTTTAAGCATTTGACATTCTTCTTCAACACGTTTGAGACGATCCATTTCTTGTACTAAATCAGAAGCCACACTCAAAATATTCTCGATACCTATTAACAGTTTTTCGGTTTGATCCATGATAAGACCCTCCTATTTTTTGAGGGCAACCCATGTTATAATGAAAGTCCATATTAAGTTCTACATGGGGTGCTTCCTTTGCAGAGGAAGTGCCCTTTTCTTTTTTAATTCTTTTTCTCTTTTTCTTTGTCAAAAGACTGCACGTGTTCTTCTAACAAAGCTTGCACATACTTTGTAATTGTTGTGTCATTTTGAACGGCTAAAAGACGTAGTTCTTTGTGTAGATCCTCTGGAATATCACACGTGAGTCTTCTTTTATCTGCACTTACTCTTCCCATATAATCTCCTCAAGGTTTTAATTAATGGCACGTAATTACGTGCCATTAATTAAAATATAAAATAAATAAAATTCTAAGTCAATTTATTTATGCAAAAAATTCCTTTTTTAAAAATAGTTTTTAAAACTAAATAGGAAAAAGATACAAGAGGTTTTTCTATTAATGAATATATTATATAGAATCAAAAACATCACAAATACTATTAAGACAAGCTACGTCATTATGTATACAGAAGAAGTATTCAAAATTAGTTTAAATAGAAAAATTAAAGGAGTTGAATTAGTTAATTGAAAAAAGGAAAAAAACAAAAACATCACAAAAATTTCAAAACTCATTTGAATAATGACTTAGAAAATAATTTTAATCAGCTTAGAGAGATCCAAAAAATAAACCTTTTTCCCAACCCACCCTCATTTTTTGTACAAGCACCTCAACAAAATAACAGACGACTAAGTAACAATAATCAAGCGCTTCAATCGAATTATCTTGTAGATGGGTTAATAGCATTAATAAATCAGGAACGATTTAATCATGGTATGAACGATTTACAAATTAGTCCAACTCTTATGGAGTTAGCCCGAGCAAAAGCAATTGATTGGTCCTCTGACGATTATCCATATTTCAGTGAGAGATCTCCAAGATCTCACATTAGCCCTAGATTAGGTTCTCCATTAGATCAAGCTAGAGCTGCTAAATACCTTTTTTATCCCATAGAGCTTGGATCATTTGGTTATGAAACTGCAAATGAAGTTCTACAGGGGTGGTTAAAAAGTCCAGGCCATTCCCCATGGATTATAGATCCAAATTACGCTTCAAATTTTACTCGTATAGGTGCTGGCTACTTTTTTAATCCAAATTCAGAGTATAAACATTATTGGGTTTTAATCATGTCTAATGAAACTCCAGGATCTGAATATAATGGTTCTTGTGATCCATATAGGAGTTCATGCGTTTAAAAGCTACATTTTTTCTTTTAAAAGAAAGAATATAGCTTTTTGGTAAGCAATTTATAATCTTTTAATTAATATAATTATCTCTATCTGGAATGAATAAAAAGGAATCCTTATATAATAAGGATTCCTTTTTATTTCTTAAAAGTTTAAAAATTTATTGATGGATTTGAAAGCTTGTCCAAGTATTAGCAATATCTGCACAACTACGCGTAATTGGATCCTCGTTAACAGTAACTTCACACCTAGCTAAATCAACCTCTGTTAATACTACAGGAGGAAGACCATTGAAGAAGATTGTAAAAGCATCAGCTTTTCCCCAACCATTGTTATTTTGTTGATCAAGATTAAACTTTAATAAATTACAGAGAATATTACAAGGAATAGAAATAACACCACCAGTTACTCCAGTATCTCTTTGTATTTCATAAGATACAAAGGATTCCAATTCCTTACATGATAATATTTCATTAATTCCATTTTTTTCAATAGAGACTTGGCATTTAGTTAAATCTACGGATGCTATAGTAAACATGTCATTAAAACCAGAAGACCCTTCAATCTCAACCACTAACCTCCATCCAAAATTTTTAGTTACATTAAAATTTTTAGATAACACTTGGCAAATAGCAATGTTGCATCCTTGATTATCTGGGCGCTTTTTACCTCTTTTCTTAGGCAATATATTCACCACTTTCTTAAATGTATATAAGAATACAGAATTTTATTAAATGACGTTAAACCATAAAGGAGACTGATCTTCAGGTTCACCATTATAGTTTATAGTGATTTCTTCATTTTTCTTAATGTCAACAATAGAATAAAATTCTATTGTTGAATTCTTTTCATTGGAATAATAAATACAATTTGGAGAATATGAATGATTGAATAAGGAACCATAGCCTAAAACAATTGCTGTATCATCACCTGTTTCTCCCCAATGAAAACAATAATTTGACATTACAGTTTTTTTCAAATACTTCCACTCATTTTTCGGTGAAATTATAACAGGAGATATTTCTATAAGTTCCCCTTTTTTGATATCACGTAAAGCATACATTCCTCTACCATATTTTTGAGTATCCTTAACATATATTGATATCAAGCTAATAACTCCCTTTTAAATTCCAAAAGTTAAAATTATAACAATGTAGAAATTATCTACTTTAATAGTTTATTAATTTTTATTTATTTAGCTTGTATGCTTGTCCCAAAAGCACTTACCTTTATTAAAAATATGTATATCATATACAAAGTTAGTTAACATAATGTCTCTTTCCGGAAGACATCACAAAAAGAACCCCTTATGGCACAAGGGGTTTAAGATAATATGACGACTTACTTTATGCAGCTTTTTATACATCCTTGATACATCAGCGTTTTATCTTGAGGTGAATAAAAGCCGAATGTATAAAAAGCGCACTTTTTATACATATGCTCATACTTAAAAACACAGTATTTATTGTAATATTATTTTTTTATGTTACATTATGTAAAAATAACATTATTATTTACTTGCTGTGTTATTCATTCTTCGACGAGTGTGAATCATAAAAAAGCAACCTCTCTCCAATGCCATTAGGTATGAGGTTGCTTCTCTTATTTTGAAACTCTTCTTATGCTTTCATTTTATTGTTTTCTAGAACTTAATGTTATACCTTCTAAAACATAATTCCATGTTTCCAAGTCATTAGGGAGTCTCGGTACTTTGACTGCACATACTTTATCAATTCCCCAATTAATTTCACTTACACCCTTGAATCCTTCTTCAGGGCATAGAATAAGAATATTAAAATTACCTTTAACAATCTGTTCTAAAATTGCTTGTAATTCTAAAGATTGCTCATAGGTAGCAGCCCATCTAATAAATAAAACAGATTCAGAGGTTGTGATTTTTTCTATAAAACGATTAATTCGATTTGTAAGTTTTTCTTTATAGGAGGTGTATGTGGCACTCCAATGTTGATGTGGAATGATTGGGAAATCGTGGACTGAAATAATATTATAATGAGTATCCTCTATTAAATAAGATTGCACCCCTTCAATTAAGACCCCATCATCGACAAATGCAAACGCTCCATCAGTTAGTTGCATGTTTTCAAGTTCCATAAAATTGCTGAATTTATTTTTCAGTAACCTATTAACATCAGAAAGTGATAGAGATACACTCCAGTCTAGTGGTCCAGAGAATGTCCTTAAATTTAAGCGTTTTAATTCCATTGCAGGATTACAAGCACTGCCTAAGCTAACAATTACATCGTATGATCCCTTAATTTCTTTTAGGTTCAACAGAATTCTCCTTTTTTATGACCTACTATATTAAATAGTGAATTGAATTGTACTAGTTGTAAAAAATATTAAATACAAAAGTGAAATTATAGGAAAAAATCCTTTTTAAACATTCTTTAAGTGCTAATAGTTTGGTTTATAATCTTTCGTTTTGTATATATCATGCACTACTTTTAAACTAGTTGATTTAATTAAAATATTTATAGAACAAACTATCGGGTACATTGGGCTTTTTGGGTTGATAACTTCTCATAACGCACATTGGACATTCAGAAATAAAATAATTTGTAACTTTAGGGTCGTCGTAACCGCCCCTATGGAGCCAAGCATGAAACATAGAGCCTATAAGCAGGCCGGCAGTTACATTCGGTTGTTGGAGTTGATATACATTAACAATCATAGATAACGGAGTTTGAGTCTTAGTGACTGTCGGTGGTAATTGTATTGTTATAGGAGAAGGGGTGTATATCCAATCTATCCTAGCTCTTTGGGATCGGCGAAGCCCATTGTCTTTAATGACTTCTGTCAATTGTTCCATAGCTAAATCTGTGGCCTGTTTTCCGTCTGTAACATTAACACCAAAATAGCGTAAAGGCTGTAAGTTTTTCACCGCATATGTGTTCGTGCAATCAGCCAATTGTGATACACCATTATTAAATCCATTGTTCCATTTTTGTGTTAGATGCAACGACCAGTTAAATAATACACCTTTAATAGTGTCTTGAATTTTTTGTACCTGGTCTGGAGTAAACTGCTTGGAAATATCAAAGAAAATAGTTGGTGGTAAGTCAGAGATGCCTTGGGGGATAGGGACTGCAAAAGCTATTTCTCTATAAATTTGTAGTGGAAGGTATTGTAAGAACTCTTTATCTTGATTTTTTTGAATAGATTTCTCTAAATTTTGTTTACTATTCGTTAGCAATGTTATGTTCCCCTTTTTAAAAAGGTATTTATATTAACAGAATATGCTACCAATCAAAAAGAGTTTGGACATGCTTAAAAAGAAAATATTTATTATTTTACTTCTCTTAAATAAAGAAGCATTTTTATCATCGTACAAGCATTCCTTGATCTAATGAATAATATATCAAGAACAATAGACAGAAAGGGTGGTAAAAATAATTAAGAACGATAAAGGTAAAAGAGAAAATGACTGCGTTCAAAATCAACCAGGACTCCCACTAGCTACTACAGTTAATTTAGCAGTTGTAGGTGATAGTCATGTAGGTTTTTTAAACAGTCAAAGTATGTTTAATACCCTTTTGCAAAGAGTAGTGAACAATGGTAATAAACGATATATTATATTTGGTGGAGATGATGTACACGCTTTAGGTGCTTCTTCAATACAAGTAGCTGAAACATATTACCAACAGTTCACTAATATTTTAAATAATGTTTTAGGATCAATTCCCTTCAGATCTTCTATAGGAAACTGGGAGGCTACTAATAGAAATAACAGTAGAGCTTTATTTCGACAGTACATCAATCGTTATTTAACTGGCTATAGAGTTATTCCTGGAACACAAGGGTTGGTGCGTCATGTTTGGTTAGATAATGGTCGAGGCGGGGTATTTAGCCAGGATAGCTTAAACTTGCTAAGTAACTTAGATCCTAACTATTATTACATTATTGATTTTCATTGGCCTTTGAGAGTTCCAGGTATAACTACGGAAATACATGGTGATCATGTTATGACTCAAATGCAGACAAACATGTTTTTTAATGCTATACCCTCTAACGTAAGGAACAAAATTTTAGCGATTTTCACTCATCATGCACATAAATTTTTTGCTAACTCAGTTACAATCAATCCTAACTTTCCTAATACCTCGTTTTTTGTAACTGGATGTTCAGGGGACTATGCATGTATATCCAGCGAGAGAGGATACTATGAATTAAATTTAACAGTCCAAAATAATATAGCTACTTTGCAAACCATAAAAACTCGCGTTCAATAGCTTGAGGAATAAAGAAGACTACATTAAGAGTAGGTAGGGTAACCTTAGGCAACTTTCCATTCTCAAAATGCAAAAATCGCCAGCTTATATAACTAGCGAAAAGCTGCATTTATTATTTCATTTGTATAAGTTTACTTTTTATAACATATTATCTCCTTCATCTCACAACTTACTATTTCTTAGTACGTATGATCGTGTTACATTAAAAGATAAAACTATTCCTTTGATCTTTAAGGAAGATAGTTTTATCTTCTTTTTACAATATGTCTCCATCAATCCGGAAAGGGAGGATTTTATGAGTAACATTCTTAACTTTAATAAGTTTCAAAGACATAAAATAATGAAGAAATTTCTTCGTTGCGCTTTAGTAACAGGAGCAATTATGATCTGCTGCATGCTTGCTTATTTACTAATCTTAATAGAAATATATTCTCCTGCTCATTATCCCATTTATATTGAAGCTAAACCATAATAATTGTGTTCTTAACCTCTTATGAAAGATACTCAGTCTGGTTTGTTTATATAATGACTTCCTATTTCTAATTATTTACTAAGATACAAATTTTAGTTCATCCGTTAAACGCAAAAAAGCTTCTTTGTCTTTATTCTTTAAGGACTGATCAATCTCTTCAAGAATTTTACCTCTTTTGAATTGTTTCGTTACTTGACTTAAAAACAATTCAGCTAATATTTCATCAGATATATTTTTTTCAATTTGACTCATTTCGTTGGATATATTATTTTCCATAAACGATTAACCCCTTTATCATTTCTCTTTTAAAAATAGTGTTTCCTTTTTTCATTGTTTTAATACGAGATTAATAGATAAATTAGTATATAGAAGAATGTGGAATAAAAGATAACTTGACACAAAGAATAATATTTATTTCAAAGCTCTAAAGGTAAAACATAAACTAGCTTAAACAGTTTACATATTCATTGCATCCTCATGTTGTTTTACTAATTTATAAAACGTTGTCTTTTTTACATTCGCTTCCTTCATTGCCTGTACGGCTGTAATTTCATTTCGTTTCCAACGGTTATAAGCCTCAATAAAATCTTGGCTAACTTGGGCTTTAGGACGGCCAAAAGATATACCACTCTTCAGCGCAGCATTAATTCCTTCTCGCTGGCGTTTACGAATACGATCTCGTTCTTCTTGCGCCATCCAGGACAAAATTTGAAGAACCAAATCTGCAATAAAGGTTCCCAAGCTATCCTTATACTGAGTCGTATCCAGCAAAGGCATATCCAAGACAACAATGTCTGCCTCAATTTCTTTCGTAATAGCATTCCACTCTTGTAAAATTTCTTCTTTGTTACGACCAAAACGATCTAGTGAATGAATGTAAAGAATATCTCCTTTACGAATCATTCGTTTTAGTAATTGGTACTGTTCTCGATTGAAATTTTTTCCACTTTGTTTATCCATGAAAATATCTCGAGGAGAAATGCCCACTTCTTCCATGGACTGAAGTTGTCGTCCTTCATTTTGATCTCGGCTGCTTACACGGATATATCCAAATTTTCTATTTTCCATTTTTATACTCCCTTTTGTGTCTATCTTCTTTTTATTCTACCAAAAACGTTCGTAAAAGTGTATTAGATAAAGAGAACGTTCGTAATTACTTTTCTTACTTAAACGAACGATAAAAACAGTAGATTTCTTATATAAAAGGAAAGTTCGTAAAAGTATACTTTTACGAACTTTCCTTTTATATATTTATTAAATGTATAGAAGTATTTCCTTAGTGATTTAAACATTAGCCAAATAACTATGTCATGAACAATACATAGGAAATTGATATTATATCCCCTATTAAATTAATGTGATAAGAAGAAAGGTCTAAATTTATGCAGAGATTATTTAATTACAGCATTTATTAATAAAAAACATTAAATTATATGTCTTTAACGTGCAGAGAAACGCTCTGTAAGGAATTTAACTTTTGTTTTACACACAATGGGGGGATTAGATACAAATTTTCAGCAATTAAGAAAAGAGATTAGCACAACTTTTATAAAGGCATTTATATTAAGGAGAGTATTTTATTTAAGGTTTTAAGTTATTAATACATAAAATGGTGGAGATCTTTAAACATTGTTTCTCGTTACAGAAGAGTCCATTCGGTTAAGGTCTATGAAAGTTGACCGTTTTTTGGTCATCACCTGTTTGTTCGAATCATCTCTAAAGACCCAGTACCATTACATTGTACTATTGAGCAGATTCAAAGAACGCTTTTTCCGTTACGTCTCCTTCAACATCAGCAGCTTCTGCTGATCCAGAAGAACCTCCTAAATTCGGTAGAGCTAATGGAGTCGCTAACTAAATAACTAAACCTACGGCAGAAGCTACCACAGCTTATTTCGCTTTTCTTATTCAATCTCCTCCTAATTTTATTTAATAGAAATAAAAAAGCAGTTTGCAAATGCAAACTGCTTTTTTGATGACCCGTACGGGATTCGAACCCGTGTTACCGCCGTGAAAGGGCGGTGTCTTAACCGCTTGACCAACGGGCCAGTATCAATTTATAAGTTAAATTCAATTACTATAAAACATGATGGGCCTAAGTGGACTCGAACCACCGACCTCACGCTTATCAGGCGTGCGCTCTAACCAGCTGAGCTATAGGCCCTTTACTTGGATTTGGAGCGGGTGATGAGAATCGAACTCACGACATCAGCTTGGAAGGCTGAGGTTTTACCACTAAACTACACCCGCATATTTTAAAGTGGCGGTCCCGACGGGAATCGAACCCGCGATCTCCTGCGTGACAGGCAGGCATGTTAACCGCTACACCACGGGACCAAAATAGAAAATGGCGGAGGAAGAGGGATTCGAACCCCCGCGGGCTTTAACACCCCTGTCGGTTTTCAAGACCGATCCCTTCAGCCGGACTTGGGTATTCCTCCGTGTACTGTATGGTGGAGCCTAGCGGGATCGAACCGCTGACCTCCTGCGTGCAAGGCAGGCGCTCTCCCAGCTGAGCTAAGGCCCCATAAATGGTCGGGAAGACAGGATTCGAACCTGCGACCCCTTGGTCCCAAACCAAGTGCTCTACCAAGCTGAGCTACTTCCCGTTTATGGCGCGCCCGAGAGGAGTCGAACCCCTAACCTTTTGATCCGTAGTCAAACGCTCTATCCAATTGAGCTACGGGCGCTTATTAAAATGGTGCCGAGGGCCGGACTTGAACCGGCACGGTAGTCACCTACCGCAGGATTTTAAGTCCTGTGTGTCTGCCAATTCCACCACCCCGGCAGGACTTATACGTGGAGGCGGCAACCGGATTTGAACCGGTGATAAAGGTTTTGCAGACCTTGGCCTTACCACTTGGCTATGCCGCCAATATATATATGGAGCGGAAGACGAGGTTCGAACTCGCGACCCCCACCTTGGCAAGGTGGTGTTCTACCACTGAACTACTTCCGCGCATTTATCTAAATTAAGATGCGGGTGAAGGGACTTGAACCCCCACGTCATAAGACACTAGATCCTAAGTCTAGCGCGTCTGCCAATTCCGCCACACCCGCGTGTAAATATAACTGGTGAGCCATGAAGGACTCGAACCTTCGACCCTCTGATTAAAAGTCAGATGCTCTACCAACTGAGCTAATGGCTCTCTATGGCTGGGCTAGCTGGATTCGAACCAACGCATGACGGAATCAAAATCCGTTGCCTTACCGCTTGGCGATAGCCCAATAAAGATGGTGGAGGGGGGCAGATTCGAACTGCCGAACCCGAAGGAGCGGATTTACAGTCCGCCGCGTTTAGCCACTTCGCTACCCCTCCGATATAAATGGTGCCGGCAAGAGGACTTGAACCCCCAACCTACTGATTACAAGTCAGTTGCTCTACCAGTTGAGCTACACCGGCACGATGGTGGAGGATGACGGGATCGAACCGCCGACCCCCTGCTTGTAAGGCAGGTGCTCTCCCAGCTGAGCTAATCCTCCAAAGAATCTATATAAGCGCGTTAATAAGCGTTATTTTGAATACTCATAATAAACTATTTCAAATAAAAAACCCCTATGCTCTTTACAAGAGACTCATAAGGGGTTTTATTCATTGCCTGGCAACGTCCTACTCTCACAGGGACAAAGTCCCAACTACCATTGGCGCTAAAGAGCTTAACTTCCGTGTTCGGTATGGGAACGGGTGTGACCTCTTCGCTATCGCCACCAGACAAGAGATTGCTCTCTCAAAACTAGATAACAGTTGGCTGAGTAAAGCTTACGCTTTTAAAAGTTTGGTTAAGTCCTCGATCGATTAGTATCAGTCAGCTACACATGTCGCCACGCTTCCACCTCTGACCTATCAACCTGATCATCTTTCAGGGATCTTACTAGCTTGCGCTATGGGAAATCTCATCTTGAGGGGGGCTTCATGCTTAGATGCTTTCAGCACTTATCCCGTCCACACATAGCTACCCAGCGATGCCTTTGGCAAGACAACTGGTACACCAGCGGTGTGTCCATCCCGGTCCTCTCGTACTAAGGACAGCTCCTCTCAAATTTCCTACGCCCACGACGGATAGGGACCGAACTGTCTCACGACGTTCTGAACCCAGCTCGCGTACCGCTTTAATGGGCGAACAGCCCAACCCTTGGGACCGACTACAGCCCCAGGATGCGATGAGCCGACATCGAGGTGCCAAACCTCCCCGTCGATGTGGACTCTTGGGGGAGATAAGCCTGTTATCCCCGGGGTAGCTTTTATCCGTTGAGCGATG
>NZ_JAZAQH010000003.1:22500-75653 GCF_036227845.1 Priestia sp. LL-8
TAACGTAATTCATTCAAAGAAATTAGAATCATTCAGTTCAATAATTTTTATCATGTCTAAATAGGTGCAACCTCTTTTTTTCTTAATCCATAACCTTTCTAATAATAAAAATTTCTTTTCTAAAACATATTTATTACAAACAATACCTTTAACAACCTTGGCATATATTTTTTAGTTACTAGATAACTCACCCAAGAGTTTGTCCTATTTTCACATATACTAATATTAGAAATCTAACCTTTATTGGGAGTGAAATACATGTCAACACCGTTAACAGGACGAGTCATCTTTAAGGGAGATCCTGGCTATCAACAAGCGATTAAGAACTGGAACCCTTATGTTGATGTCTGTCCTCTTGTCTTTGTTTTTGCACAAAATTCTTACGATGTCAGTAATGCTATTAAATGGGCTCAGGAAAATAAAGTACCTTTACGTGTCAGAAGCGGACGCCATGCTTTAGATAAGAACCTTTCAGTAGTAAATGGCGGAATTGTTATTGATGTAAGTAACATGAATAGAGTTTGCCTTGATAAAAAAAGTGAGATTGCAACGGTTCAAACAGGAATTCACGTGGGTCCACTTGTAAAGATGCTAGCTCGAGAAGGCTTTATGGCTCCGTTTGGAGATAGCCCCACTGTTGGAATTGGAGGAATTACGATGGGAGGAGGATTTGGAGTAGTCTCACGATCAATTGGCCTTATAAGCGATAACCTTCTTGCCCTGGAAACAGTAGATGCCAAAGGCCATATTCTTCAAGCAGACCAATCTTGCAATAAGGACTTATTTTGGGCTTCTAGAGGTGGTGGCGGTGGGAACTTTGGATATAATACCGAATACACGTTTAAAGTTCACCGTGCCCCTAAAACTGCAACCGTCTTCAATATTATTTGGCCATGGGATCAATTAGAAACAGTATTTAAAACTTGGCAAGAATGGGCACCATTTGTAGACGAACGATTAGGGTGCATACTTGAGATTTACAGCAAAGTAAATGGTTTGTGTCATGCAGAAGGGATTTTCTTAGGTTCAAAAAAAGAACTGACTAAATTGTTAAAGCCTTTACTAAATGCTGGAACCCCAACACAAACAGTTATAGAAACATTGTCCTATCCAGATGCTATAGATTTCTTAGACCCTGACGAACCAATCCCTGGCAGATCCGATCAGAGTGTTAAATTTTCATCGGCTTGGGGACTTGATCTGTGGTCCGAAGAGCCTATTTCATTTATGAAAAAGTTTTTAGAAGAAGCTACTGGTACAGAAGCCAATTTCTTTTTTATAAATTGGGGTGGTGCTCTAAGCAGAGTACCAAGTAATGAAACAGCCTTCTTTTGGCGCCGTCCATTGTTTTATACAGAATGGACATCTAGTTGGGAAAATAAATCTCAAGAAGCTTCCAATCTTGCATCAGTTGAAAAAGTACGTCAGCTAATGAAACCATATGTAAAAGGGTCCTATGTTAATGTTCCAGACCAAAATATTGAAAAGTTCGGAAAAGCATATTATGGGTCAAACTTCGCAAGACTTCGAGAAATAAAGGCTAAATATGATCCTGAAAATTTATTTCATTTCCCTCAAAGCATCCCACCATCTTGTTAATTACTCAAAATTCAATCAAGCCTCAACCTATACAACTGAATATTTAATATAGAAAGAACTATTGACGGAAAAAAGCAGCAATAGTTCTTTCTATATTTAAACCCTATATAGTATAGAAATCTCTTCAATACAATGGCCTGTATATCACACATAAAAATCTTTCACCTTAAAAAATTTATCCAAATCTATGAAAAAGAGCTTTACTATTACATATAACCCCTAAACCCCCTTGGCTTTTATAACAGGCTGTTTTAGAAGTCGTAGTTTCCTTAGGAAGGAAATGTTCGTCCAATTAGATTTTTTAACAATAAAAACACCCCTTGTACATTTAAATGTACTTACTCTCGTATCACAACAGCCACTAGACCTAATATGAAAGGCTCTTTTTACCAAATATAGGCTTTTTCATATTGCAGCTTGTCTACCTATGAATACACTATTAATGAGTAAAAGTGAATTTACTCACGTCTTCTCCCTAACTTATCAGAAAAGAGGTGATCGAAATAGAAAGGAATAATTCTCATCATAATAAAAAATCTAATTGCAGCTCAAAAAACAAAAAGAAAAAAAGAGAAAAAAACTGCACCTATATTAGCATTTATATTTATAACCATGCAGAAACTGGAGGACAGATTAGTGGTAACCACAGTCAAAATGCTAATCAGGGCGGTCAGGTTGCTAAACATGGGGGACAAAATGCGAACCAAGACGGTGTAATTGTTAAAGAATGTGGAAGAAGAAATAAAAATGCTAAAGTAAAAAAAGTTCAGTTTTGAAGAGAAGTGAAGAAAAAACCATTCTAATAATATCTCGCAAAATCCCTCTAAAATATAAGGGGTATAGAAAAGGTGATTAAAATACAAACATATTATATGAAGTATAATTTTAAAAATGGTATGTATTATGTAGACAAGTCCTTCCCACAAAAAAAGAAGAAAAGAAGTGTAAGTATTAATCCCCCAGCAGAAACAGCCAGTAAGAACCCTAATTCTAAAATAGCTACTCATGCTTATAACGTAGGAATGGGATTTACAAACACTGAGATAATTTCTTCAAGGATAATTGTAATAGATGGCGGTATGAAGTTTTAGCTAGTGCGGAAATTCCATTATATGTAAGGACTTGAAAGAGATTTCATATAACAATTCCCTCTTAAAGTCCTTATTTTCAATCACAAAAAAAGATTAAATGAAAATGATTAAATAGTACAAGCCTTTGCTTAAAACTTACATATAATAAATTAAATATAGATTCATATGATCTGTATTTAATTTGGTATAGCAAGGGGGGACACCGCGTATGATTCCAGAGGTTTTGAGAATTCTTGATCCTGGCACACCGATTGCAAGTGTACTTTTAAGCGGTACTCAAATTAATAACGTTATTTTTTCAAGCTTCGATGAGGCAAGATCTTTAGCTTATTTCGCTACTTCAGCAGGAGTGATTGTTTTAGACGCTGAAGAAATCCAAGGTCTGCAAACAGCTTAATTATTTAAATTAGGACAAGCATTTAGTAGGGAAGCTTGAAAGTATGCTTCCCTACTGTCTAAATATATATTAGATACAACTTTAAGAGATATAACTATTCATTTAGAACAAAAACGAAGATTGTAGGCCTAAAGGTTCTAACACAAACTTAATTACATAATATGTAAGTTTCTATACACCTTATATTTACCAATGCCTTTCCAAAGCCCATAATAAAGAATTTGCTTTGTATAGGTAGTAAAACCACTTAAATGTTTGTCCAAAATTTGCTGAAGAATATCTTGATTAATGGCTTGATAATCGTGAACAGCAATATTTTTGAAACCTACCATAGCTTTCATTCTATAAACAATCTCGCTTGTAATAATAGATTGAGACTCCTACATGTCAAAAGCTTCTCAGCTCGTTTTTGGAAGACCCAAACGTTCTTCAGCTACAATGTGCATCGCTAAATCAATAAAAGCTTGGCAAGCGCGTTGTATATTTAAAATAATAGAGTCCTGTTTCGTATAATCCAGTAAGTTTTGGGAATTTTGCTGGTATACGTGTAGGACATATTGCATGTTTCAATCACATTTATTTTATTTAAAATGATATCATTTTAAATAAATACTCCCAGTCTCATCTACTTTCTGCAGTACACCTTTGCACACACCTTTAAAGCCTTCATTTGCTCATTCATACGCAGCGTGTCATCATCTGAATAACTAACAATGCCTGTCGTATAATTTTGGCTAATGGCTTTTCTCATACACAAGATGACGTAGAACAACCTGTAAATCAGGGCATTAAAGAAGGCAAAATTGCAGATTTAGAACACGTTTCTGGACCTTTAGATGACGATGATCTCGAAGAATTTAGCGATTTTTAAAGACTAAGCCACTAGATATACTAGTGGCTTTCTTTCTAATTACAAATTTGGTGCTTTAAAGCGAGACATAACACTCATTATCTAAAGATAAATTAGTAATATGACAGATAGGATAACTTTTCACTTTTAATAACTCTCTTAAAATACACAATTATTTGTTTAAATAAAGACTCTGTCCAAACCCTTTTAATAAATCGTGAATACTCTATAAAGAGTGCGATTTCCAGGAGGGAACAAATGCTTCATTTATTAGCTACTACTTTATCAGTTTCTGTTGTTATCCTGTTGTTTTATGCAGTGAAATATATTATTAAGATTTTAAAACAACAATCAGTCAAAAACCTAAAAACCATTCCAATAAAAAAGGCATCACCACTATTTAAGCGCCGTATCAACGCTAGTACTAAGGAATTTACAGCTGATGATTTTCAGAACTCAAGCCAAATCATTGTAAAGTTCAAAAAGAATGTGTGCTTTGAAAACCAAGTAAATATTCATCGTAAGAATAAATGTACACTGATATATCACAACAAAGATCTTGATTTCCAGGTCTTACATTCTAAAAAAAATATTAATGACTTAATTAAACGCTATAGTGAATTAACTGAAGTAGAATACGCAGAACCAGATTATACATTTAAAGCTTCATATACCCCGAATGACCCCTTTTTTCCTTATCAATATGGTCCTCAGAAGGTACAAGCCCCAGATGCTTGGGATGTTACTACTAGTAATGGAAATATAAAAATTGCTATTGTAGACACGGGAATTCAGTTAAATCACCCTGAACTATCTATTAAGCTTTGGCCTGGCTATAATTTTGTAGATGGAAATCTAGTTCCTAACGACGGTAATGGACACGGAACTCACGTAGCAGGCATAGCTGCAGCCCTTACAGAGAATGGTTTAGGCATTGCAGGAATGGCTCCGTCAGCATCAATAATACCCGTTCGTGCTCTTGACAACAGTGGAAATGGTCTATTGAGTAATATTGCAAATGCAATTACCTATTCAACAAATGCAGGAGCAAAAGTTATTAATTTGAGCCTAGGTTCAACTCAAAGTTCAATCACTTTAGAGAATGCCGTGAATTACGCTTGGAGCCAAGGAGTAGTAGTTATAGCTGCAGCCGGAAACGAAGCTTCTAGTACCCCAACATACCCAGCTGCTTATCAAAATGTAATCGCTGTGGCCTCTACAGATAGCAATGATCAAAAATCTGATTTTTCCAATTTTGGCACTTGGGTAGATGTTGCTGCTCCAGGTTCAACAATTTTGTCTACTTATATAGGCAGCTATTACGCATATCTAAGCGGTACTTCTATGGCTGCCCCTCATGTTTCAGGACTTGCAGCCTTGCTAGCAGCTCAGGGAAAAACCAATCTCCAAATTAGAAATACTATTCAATCCACGTGCGATGTAGTACCAGGTACAGAATTATACTGGACTTATGGAAGAATTAATGCAAATCGAGCAGTTCGCTAGCATTAAACTTTAAAGAATTCATCTATTGCGGGTGTTAACAATTTTATTTAACACAGGTCTATAAAGGGTATAAAAAGCGCTGAAACCCCGATTATCAGTGCTTTTTATATTATAAGAGCAACTTACTGAATAACTATGTACATGTATGTCTTCTAAGTAAATCTACCAATCAAATATGTGTATATAAAAATTTAAATAATAGGAGAATTAATGTGAATTTACAGGATGTTAAAGGGCAATATGATTTAATCATTAGCTTAGGTAGTGCTTGTAATCCTGCACTACAACTGAATCGATTAAATTTGAGAAGTTTTACCTCAAGTCCACTTGACTGGAGCTATTCTCCGTATCTTTCAGATGTAAATAGACTACTTCAGAATAAGTTTAATGGATTTATGCAGATTGAGAATATGAGTTTAGTAGATGACAGCGGAGATTATGTATATTTTAATGATAAAATGCTTAGATTTCCTCATCAAAATCTATATAAATCAACTAAATCTTATATTATACAGGACACTTATTACAATATCTTCTCAGCTCATGATTTTGCTATAGTGCCTAATAAAGATTGGACCGATATGTATCCAAAATTCAAAAAAAACCTTGATTACAGAGTTAACAGGTTTATGAAAAAGATGATGAGCAGTAAATCAATTTTGTTTATAAGGTGGGGAGCTAAATATGAGGAAGCAACTGAATTACAAAAAATCTTATCCTCTCTTACAAAAGCGCAGATTAGAATACTTATCCTTAATCCCGTAGACGGTATACAGACTCCTACCGAAGTTGACTGGGAAATTAATAATGTATGTATGGTCAATGTACCACACGATCCAAATAATGTTTCGACTTGGGACTATGTTCTAGATGGAATATTACTACGTCACTAAATGGACGTTATGTAAAAATCTCTCCCGTTTAGCCTCAGTGTCTTTTTAACTAACACTTTCTTATAAAGATATAGTTACTTTGTCCAATCAAATGTACAAGGTTTAGCATTTACTATAATAGAATTGCTAAATACAAAGGGATGATTATATTGAATTTACAGGATATTAAAGGATCTTATGACTTAATGCTAGGGCTAGGTAGTTGGTGTGGTCCTTCCCTTAATTTAAGAAGGCATAATTGGAGAAGGTTTTCATTCCCTTTAGACTGGATGATATCTAATTCAATTGCTGATGTCACTAGGTTGTTAAGAAATAGATTTAGTGGATTTATGGACCTCCAAAATCTGCAGCGAACTGATGGGTATGCTCATTTTCTTGATGACGGAGTCGCAATTTTCCCTGAAGAAGGTGGAACAGAACCAGTTAATGCTCATTTTATTCACGACATGCATTATAACATTATTTCTGTTCATGATTTCCCTATCATTCCAAATGTAGACTGGACTGTAATGTATCCTTCTTATAAAGAAAAGCTTAATCAACGTATCACGAGATTTTTTGAAAAAATTGAGAATAGCCCCTCTGTTTTATTTATTAGATGGGGAGCAGCTACTCCAGAAGAAGCGATAGAATTAAAGACCACATTATCAGAATTAGTAAACGGTTCATTTAATATACTACTACTTCAGCCTCTAGATGAATTAAAAGGCGTAATAGATATGAACTGGACAATTGATGGAATTTGTTCAGTTCAAGTACCTCTAGACAACCCAAATGATGAAGCTGTTTGGGACTATGTACTGAGTGGATTAAGTATAACTAATTTTTGGACGTAATTCCCACAACTATTTTCATACAATTTTATGTAATAAGAATAAAATTAAGCACCAAAGACCTTGTTTCTTTTTAAAAAGGAAGCAAGGTCTTTTCTGATTTTTAACCCCCTGTATTTACTCTTTAAATATTCGTACTTGACGGCCTAAAATATAAGATTTTAGTCCCTAGAAGAGAACTTACAGAGAAAGATTTAAACATTGAACCACAAAAAAGCAGCCATCATTCTTATTAATTTAAAGAGGAGGGCTTATTATTTTAGACTTATCACTTTTTATTGGGAAGATTAATAGATTAGCCTATAGCAAGAAAAAAGGAAAAGCATATTTTAATAAATAAGGGGCCGAATGCGAATTAGGAGAGGGTAATTATGCTTATAAATAAGGTGAATAGGGTGTGTAAAGAATGAAAGTTATGACTATTTTGGGTACAAGGCCCGAAATTATACGTTTAAGCCTCATTATTAAAAAGTTAGATGAGTATGCTTCACAGCACGTTTTAGTGCATACAGGACAAAATTTCACTCCTTCATTAAGTGAGGTATTTTTTCAAGAGTTAAACATACGCAAACCAGACTATATATTGGCTAATCAGCAGCTCTCATTAGGTGAACAGTTATCGAAGATGTATAAAGAGCTCGAACAGCTATTTTTAAAAGAAAAGCCGGACAAAGTTTTAATATTAGGCGATACTAATAGTGGTTTAAGCGCAATTCTAGCAGAAAGAATGAGTATATCAGTCATTCATATGGAGGCTGGAAACCGTTGTTTTGATTTAGAAGTGCCAGAAGAAAAAAACCGCCGGATTATCGATGCAATCTCAAGCTTCAATCTACCCTATACTCCTCAAAGTAAAGAAAATTTAATTAAAGAAGGTATCCCCTCAAATCGTATTATTACTTCTGGAAATCCAATTAACGAAGTTTTAAAACATTATGAACCTGCTATAAAAAAAAGCAGCATTCTTGAGAAACTGTCCTTAAAAGAAAATGACTACTTTCTGGTTACAGCCCATCGTGCAGAAAATGTAGATCATGAAGATCGACTGTTGGAAATCATGAAAGGCATCAATATGGTAGCTGAGTTTTACCAAAAGAGAATAATATGTAGTATTCATCCTCGTACTAAATCTCGAATAGAAAATATTTCACTGCTAGAAGTCCATCCGTTAGTAGAATTTCATGAGCCTTTTGGTTTTTTCGATTTCGTAAATCTAGAAAAAAATGCTTTTTGTGTCTTAACAGACAGCGGAACAGTTCAAGAAGAATGCTGTTTGTTTTATGTTCCTACGGTAACTATTCGTAAAACAACTGAAAGACCAGAAACCATTCAATGTGGAAGTAACATGCTGTCAGGAATAGATGCTAACCAAATCTTGACTTGTGTTCATGTAATGGTGAACCAATTAAAAAATTGGTATTACCCTGAAGGATATGGTGATGTAAATGTTTCAGACAAGGTAATTAAAGTTGTACTAGGAGGAATGAAAGGTGTTTAATAATAAGACAATTTTAGTAACAGGTGGCACAGGTTCTTGGGGATATGAACTTGTTAAGCAACTACTAACACATAACCCTAAAGAAATACGTATTTTTTCGAGGAATGAATCAAATCAATTTACCATGAAACAAGAATTTGATAACCATCCTAAATTGAATTTTATTATTGGAGACATTAAAGAAAGAGAAGCGCTAATTGAAGCATGCCAAGGCGTCAATTATATTTTTCACTTAGCTGCTTTAAAACATGTTCCGGTATGTGAAGATCAACCAATTGAAGCCTTAAAAACCAACGTACATGGTACTCAAAATGTAATAGACGCTGCAATAAGCTGTGATGTAGATAGAGTCGTTTATATCTCCACTGATAAAGCGTCAAATCCAGCTAATTTTTATGGTTTATCTAAAGCAATGGGAGAAAGATTAATCATTCACGCTAACACATTAAATACTAAAACTAAATTTGTTTGTATACGTGGCGGAAATGTGTTAGGAACTAACGGAAGCGTTATTCATGTATTCAAGAAACAGATTCAAGAAAAAGGAAAAATCGGTATTACTGATCCTGGGATGACTCGTTTCTTCTTGACATTAGAGGATGCAATAAAGCTAGTTTTCAAAGCCACATTTGAAAGTCTAGGTGGAGAAATTTTTGTCATGAAAATGCCCACTTGTCGGATTATTGACTTAGCAAATGTGTTAATAGAAGCTTCTGGAAAAGAAAAGGTTGAAGTTGAGATATTAGGTGTAAGACCTGGAGAGAAAATTCACGAGCTTCTGTTATCTGAATACGAAAGTGCAACAACTGTTACTTACGACGACGAGTATTATGTTATCCTACCTCCAATTCATATTGAAGGTTTAAAAGAACATTATTTAAATTATGCTCAAGTAAATCTAGAAAAATATGATTCAAGTAAACAAGTAATTAGTAAAGAAGAAATTAGAGAGATGTTGCTGAAAGGCGGGTTTATTTAAATGAAAGTACTAATTCTTGGTGGAAAAGGAATGGCAGGTCATGTAATCACTAGATATTTCATACAGCATACAAACCATGATGTTTTCTGTACATCAAGAGACCCTAAGGATAAAAATGCTATTTACTTGGACGTAACTAACTTTAAACATGTTGAGGAGACCATAGAATCTATTAAGCCAGACGTCCTTATTAACTGTATTGGAATTTTAAATGAACACGCTAGCCATAATCCAATGCATGCTTTTCAAGTAAATAGCCTACTTCCACATCAGTTAGCTAAATTTGTTGAACGGCATCAAGGAAAATTAATTCATATTAGTACAGATTGTGTGTTTTCAGGAAAAAAAGGAGATTATACAGAAAACGATGTTCCAGACGGTACCTCTGTATATGCTCAGTCTAAACAGCTAGGTGAAATTATTGACGAAAAACATTTAACAATCCGCACTTCTATAATAGGACCCGAGTTAAAGAAGGATGGCATTGGTTTATTCCTATGGTTTATGACACAAAAGGGCTCAATTAAAGGGTATAAAAAGGCACTGTGGAATGGAGTAACAACGTTAGAATTAGCTAAAGCAATTAATTTCTTCTTAGAAAATAATACTTCCGGACTCTATCATTTGCACTCACCGAAAAAAATATCAAAGTTTGCATTACTAGAATTGATTAAAGATATCTTTAAAAAAGATGATGTCAAAATTATTCCTAATGAGGATGTAATATTAGATCGTACTATTATTAGTACTCGGACAGATCTTTGTTATCCAACTCCTAGTTACCAGCAGATGTTAATGGAGCTGAAAGAGTGGATGTCAAAATAACTAGTACTCACCATATGTAAGAAAAACATGATAAGATGGGAAACACTAAAAATGATTTCTCTCATACTAGCTTATGATAAACAGATAATAAAATTCATTGTATACTTCTACAAGAATAAGAATAGACAGCTAGACTATTTCTATAAAAATAGTTTAGCTGTCTATTCTTATTCTAATTTATAGTAAAATGAAAATAAAGTTACGTTAGAGATTAGACTCAGCTTTTTCAACGTGCTCAGGTATCACGTATACAGTAAGACCGTAGCGTTCTTTTATTTCCTTTGCAACTTGTTCTGCTATAATCTTATCAATAAATGCTCCTGTTATAATTCGATAACGTTGCTTTCCAGTTATATCGTATCCTTGTTGCAACTCTATTTGCTTATGATCCATACCCTTTCCCCCTTATCCGGTTAACAAATTAATTTTTTTAACATTGACTTTTATATAGGCACCTCGAAAAGCACCTTAACATTAGCAAGGAAAAGTTTTTTGCACTGCATCTATTTCAATTAATACAACTTGTCCATTAGTATTGTATAGAGGTTATATGTATAGAAAATATTAAATAAGCTTCAAGAGGCAAGTGAGTACATACACCAAGTAAGTATGATGGAGATTTTCTTCCCATTCAAACCTCCTAAGGATATCATTTGAAAAACATAACCTTTTATAAATACATTAAAGGGAGAGCTAACGTACTTATAAAAGGGAAACACCATCAAGTATCCTTTTCCAATAATGATTATTAGCGTTCCATTTATCTTGATTGGGTAATTCAATAGCACAAACTTTATTTAGCGACCATTCTTTTTCAACTAAATCATTCACATCCGTATGATTAATAATCAGAATGCTAAAGTCACTTTCAATCATAGTAGATAAAATGCTCTCAAGCTCTGCAGCTTCTTCACGATTAGCTTCCGTTCTAATAAACAGAATACGCTGGCCAGTAGATAAATTCTCTAAAAACCGTTGAATTCTTCTATCGTACTTCTCTTTAACCTCCCCGTATCCTCCTAAGTGAGAAAGTGTATTTTTATCAGTCTTAAAATCGTGGTTAAACCCTATATTATAAATTTCATCCCACACTAATAAATCCCAATCAGATACGTACTGGATTATCCTTAAATTATCCGGGTTTAAAAAGTCAGCAAACTGATTTTTCAAAAGCATGTTTACCTTTTTCAGATCCGGTGAGGATACCCAATCCAAAATCCCCGCAAAGTTTCTTAAGTTATTGTCTCTCAGTTGAAGAGATGTCAAACATAAATCGCCTAAACTAAAAATGGCGCTATATGCCCCTTTTAAATCTTCTAGTTTCATATGGGTTGCTCCTTAAAGGGTCTTATTGTACAAGGCTATACAATATTAAATGCAGGACTATCCTAAAATGTTAGGGCTAATGAGCATATAGTTAATAAAATAGACAACTAGTTAAGAAATGTAGAAAAGCTTAAATACTAAGCTTTTTTTCTAGAGAAAGTATATGTTTCCTTTAATCCCTCTAAAACAGATACTCTTGAAGACCATTCTAATAGCTTTTGTGCTTTCTCACTGTCGAGACAACTATGTTTGATATCCCCAGGTCTCCCTTCCGTATAAACAACATCAATATTAGAACCATGAATATACTCAAGGTTTTTTAATAAATCGTTCACTGAAGTTTTCTTTGTAGTACTGGCGTGAACAACCTCTTGGTTCCCTTTTTTAATTGCTGCAATATTAGCTTGAACAATATCTTTTACATATATAAAATCACGTGTCTGTTCCCCATCACCATGAATATTAAAGGAAAGCCCTTTGCTCAACCTTTCTAAAAACACTGCTACTACTCCGCCTTCTCCTTTTGGCGTTTGCCGTGGCCCATATACATTTCCGTATCGAAGAATTGTATATGGTAAATTATACAAATAATGAAATAGACGTATATACGATTCAGCAGCTAGCTTCGACAGACCGTAATAAGAAGCTGGCACAGTTGCATCTTGTTCAGTAATTAATTCTTTTTGTAGATTTCCATATACAGCTGAAGTAGAGGCAAATATAAACTTACCTACCGAAGCATCTCTACAGGCTTCCAGCAAATTTATAGTTCCTTTTATGTTCACATCTGCGTCATATTGAGGCGATTGGATAGATCGTGAAACATCTGCCTGAGCAGCTAAGTGAAAGACTATGTCAGGCTTTTCATCTAGAATGATTTGTTTGGCTTTATCACTACATATATCTTCTATATGAAAAGTAGCAAGAGGGTGTATATTATCATACTTTCCAGAAATTAAGTTATCAATTATGTGGACATTAAAGCCTTGTCTAATGAGCTCTTCTACAAGATGGGAACCAATAAATCCCGCCCCACCAGTTACTACAGCCTTCATATACTATTCTCTCCTCTTTAAAGTTTTAATAGTATATGTCACCTATAGGGCTCCTGTATAAGCTACCTACCCAATCATTTCCAAAAAAGACATTTAGCTTCCTTTTCGATATATTTACATTTCACTCTTATGTGAAAGCACCTCTTTATAAACATCTAGAACTTTTTGAACTGCATCTTTCTGATCCCAATGTTTTAAAGCCCATTCTTGTGCATTGGCTCCTAACATGCCTCTATATGCTGGATCTATTAGCAAATTATAAAGGTTTTCACATAACGATGTGGCATCACCTGCCGGGAAAATTAAACCTGTAGATCCATGCTGAACCATTTCGGGTAATCCCCCTGCGTCACTTACTATTACTGGTTTTTTAGCAATCTGAGCTTCAATAACTGATAAAGGTTGATTCTCTATAAGACTTGGCAAAACAAAAATGTTAGCAAGAGAGAGTAAAGAAGGCACATCGTTTCTATTACCTAAAAATAAAACCCTCTTACCTAAACCGAGCGCTCTACTCTGAGCCTTCAACTCAGCTTTTTGATCTCCATCTCCAACGATCCAGCAGACCCAGCCTTTCTTAATTTTTTTGAGTTCACTGAGAGCCTCTAATAGATGATGAATACCTTTAATTTCAGCTAATCTCCCTGTATAAATAATTACTTGTTGACCAACTGGTGGATGAACATTAGATGGTATTTGCATTCGCTTTAAAAAAGAATCTATATCATATCCGTAATGAAACACTTTAAGTTGATGCTCATTAACCCTAAATTCCTGAATTAAAATTTCCTTTAACCAATGATTTGCAACTATAGTACAATCAGCAGCCATAGCACCTGTATGTTCAAGTTCATTAAAATATTTAGTAGCTATATCAGCTGTAGGAGCCTTCAGAATGTCTTTGATGTAGCGATTTAACTCGTGAGCAACACAACCATGTATAGTTGCTACCACCGGCGTTTTTACACTCTTTAAGGAACGAATACACGCAGTTGCTACAACGTCTTGTGTGTGAATTAAATCATATTGGTTGATATTTAAACGAGAAACACCTCTTGTATAACCAATACGTTCTTTTTCATAAAATTTCACTACTGGATCTTTATATAGAATAGGAGTATTTTTCTCATGTTGTTCCAATTCTTCTACTAATAATAGTTCATCTTTAATTACCTCTATATTTTTATTAACAATATGAACTGATTTATTTCCAAGTCCATGTCCAAGTAAATCTACTTCATGACCCAACCCTTCAAGCTCTTGCTTTAATTGCTGCATATAATTCCAAACTCCACCTACATGGGGAACTTCCCAGAATGTAGCAAGCAGTATTTTCATTATGTTCTCTCCTCTTCCCGTAGCATTCACGTTCTAAAAGTCTCTCTATATAGGTATTCATGGAATTTGTTAATGCTATAGACCTCTGCCTGTATTTTCACTCTATGTTTTAGGATCGTGTCTTGTTGAGCATTAGATGAAATATTTAGCTTTTTAAGCATACATCTATAATAAGTTTTATTTATTAGATTATTATTCAGAGTGGGGTGTCGTGATTGGATAAGAAACCTACGTTACTAATTACCGGTGCTAGTGGATTTACTGGACTTCACGCATGTGATTATTTTTCAAGATTAGAGTTTGACGTCATAGCTATCACAAACATGAATTCATTTTCTAATAAGCAAATTAAACGCAGAACATGCAATCTATCTAATAATGAGTCGGTAAAGGAGTTAATTTCAATAACCAAGCCGGACTACCTCCTTCATTTGGCAGGTCAAAACGCTGTGGGATTATCCTGGGATAATCCCATTCAATCTCTAGAAGTAAATGCAATGGCTACAGCATACTTACTTGATGCTCTTAGAAAAGAGATGCCTTCTTGTAAAGCTGTTATTGTAGGTTCTGCTCTTCAGTTTGATCCAACGGTTCCAGCCACGTTTAATCACCCCTATGGTCTGAGTAAGACCATTCAAACCCTCATTTCGCAATTTTGGTCAAATCAATACAATATGAATGTTGTTGTCGCTAAACCATCAAATCTTATAGGTCCTGGCTTCTCTAAAGGAGTTTGTTCCATTTTCGCTAAAAAAATTATAGCTATGGAGAAAGAAGAGGGGGAAAAGTATCTGAGGGTGAGTAACTTAAATAATCGTTTTGACTTCTTAGACGTACGAGATGCTGTTAGAGCTTATGATTTTCTGCTCAGAAAAGGAGAAAATGGACGTTCATACAATGTCTCTTCTGGAAAAAGTAATTCTTTACAAGATATTATAAATATTTTCAAAAAGATAACTCCTATTAAATTTCAAGTGAAAGTGGATGATAAAAGTCCTTTAAATAATTTTGTTACTTCAAACCCTACAGCACTAACTGACTTGGGTTGGCAACCAACTACGACATTAGAATCTTCTATCCGGGACATTATTGACTTTTATCGTTAGAGATTCTTTCTGTCATTATAATTACCTATTCACCTTTATGGAAAATCAGAGTTTAGGTGCGTAGAAATAGCAATTCTCTTATAAAATCAGGTTTTTTATATGAATGAAGTTTCTGCGAAAGCATGTCACTTAAGAAGGTTTATGCATATTCTAATCAAGAGTGTGATTTCATTAATGAACTTAGAACTATCATCTCCACCTTTTATCCACCTACAAAAGTCATAATTTAGACTACGTTTCACTTATGCTATGAAAATTTTTTTCGGAGGGGAAACAATGGGTCCAAAAGTATCAATAATTATTCCTTTTTACAACTGTGCCTTTGTCGATCAAGCAATCAAAAGTGCCTTAAACCAAACTTATGAAAATGTTGAAGTAATTGTGGTAGACGATGGTTCTACATCCCACACTGCGAAGATAGAGTCCTTTAAAGATAAAATTGTTTATATAAGAAAAGAAAATGGCGGGACGGCTACTGCAATAAATACTGGTTTATTCACTGCTACAGGAGAGTATATAGCCTGGCTAAGCTCGGATGATTATTTTGTTCCTGAAAAGATTTCTAAACAACTAAACTTTATGAAGCAAAGGAACATAGATGCCAGCTTCACTAACTTTGACTATATTAATAAAGATAACCAAGTTTTAATACCTTGGTGCTGTAAACGTTTTTCTAATTTAGAAGAAGTGTATAATGCCTACTTAACGTATAATGCTATAAATGGATGTACCATTCTTATAAAAAAGAAGATCTTTGATGAAATTGGGATTTTCTCTCCGGATTTTCGTTATACTCATGATTATGAGATGTGGTTTCGTATGCTTGTCAATGGCTATGAAATCCATTATTATGATGAAGCACTCACAAAATTTCGTTCTCATGAAAAATCAGGCACCAGTAGATACCAAAATGAGATGAGAGAAGAAATGAAAACTATCGAGTTTCATTACCGCCCTCTGCTGCAAAAATATATAAGTAAATCACAATCAAATCCTTCACAAGATTAGGTGAGTTTATCCTTCTATGATTACTCCTTACACCCTCCTATTTAGTCTTTATTACAAGTATTTCCACTCGTTACTTTCATTTAATAAATGAAACGTATTATTAGGACACAAGTTTATCTTTCACTCTAAAAACTTTACATGGAAATGTGTAAAGTTTATTACATACAAATCTGTATGGAAACTTTAATAAACAAACTTTGTAAAAAAGAATTTGCAAAAATTGTTATTATATTTATCTACTATCAGCGTGCACTCGTCCGTGCCAATTAAAAATTTTGGACATATTATATAGATAGGAATTTGCAAAATAATAAAAATTTAAGCATATATCAATTTTGAGAAAAGAAGGGACATACATGAAGAATAATAAGGATTCGTTATTTGATGAAAATCTAATTGAGTTTTTAAATGAAGTAAAAACTAATTTACCTACCAATTATAAGATACCTGATCCTGGGGTTGTAAGTATAATTCTTTCTCATACTCAATGAGGTGCTTTAGGCGTTGAAAATTCTTATTCTTCTCCTCTTACTATTGAATAGAGAGAAAATAATTAAAGGATGATTATAAAATGAAGATTTTATTAGTTTCCTATTACCCACTCCCCTATACCGGAGGCGTTTGGACATTTGTATCATCACTCCAACAGTCACTGAAAGAGTCAGGTCATACAGTTCATATCCTTAGCCAGACCCCTGATTTAAATAAATATCGAATCATTGGACAAAAACCAGAAATAGATATTGCTGTTCTTTCTCCCTATATTGAAGAAAAATTGCTTACTGAGCTTCCTTCACTTCCAATGAAGAGTTGGATATACAACACTGAATTATTTCGTTATAGCTTAGAGCTTTCCGCAGCATATTACAACCTTCAGCAATATGACCTTATACATGCGCTAGATGTCACAGCAGCAAACGCTATAAATCGAGTTAAACCTTCTCATATTCCACTTGTTACTAGTGCTCTTGGAAATTTATCACGTGATATCTTTTTCACACTCAAAACCATGCACCCTCATAAAACAGACGAACAAATAGAAGCTACATTTGAATATCAATATCACCAGGTGATTGAGAAGTTAGGATATCAAGCCAGTGATTTCATTCATAGTCCAACCGAATGGATGTCTCGTAATATTGCAGATAATTTTTCTATTCCTTCAGACAAAATTGTTACCTTTCCATATGGAATTAGTAATCAACAGTTCCTTGGGGATGCCATGGAGAAGCCACTTATCGGACCCAAGCAGAGTAAAAAAATTATCCTTTATATGGGAAGGCTTGTCTATTTAAAAGGCATTCATCACCTCCTAGATGCCCTTGCTCTCTTAAAAGAAGGTAGACAGGATTGGGAATGCTGGATACTGGGGGAAGGCGAAATTAAAGGGGAATTAGAAAAACAATGCACAAACTTAGATCTAAAAGATAAAGTTAGATTTTTAGGTGCCTCGAATAATGTTCTTCATTTCCTTAGAGAAGCCGATATCTTTGTTCACCCTAGTATTCACGATACTCAGCCTTATTCTGTTATGGAAGCCCAGCTTGCAGGCCTTCCTGTTCTTATTAGCAATACAGCTGGATTACCTGAAATGATTGAAGTGGGAAGGAGCGGGCTAGTCTCTTCTGTAGGAAATATTTATGAACTGTATGAGCAATTAAAGTATTTGCTTGCAAATGATTTACTTCGAAACCAGCTAGCTTCTTGTACAAAAGAGTGGGCTCAAGATAAATGGGACCTTAACAAAATGGTTACTAATTTTTTGTCGCTTTACGAACAAGCAGAAAAACTTAACACAGAAAATCAAGAAAAATAAAATACCAGATACTAGAAAATATCTGGTATTTTATTTACTTACTGAGGTTTAGTCCAAGTGATTGAATCATTGAAATAAAATTCACACAGTATAAATCTGGGTTGAAATTTACTTTTACGTGCTCAAAAGCATCTTTACGTATCTTTTCTCTTAACTGAGAATCCGTCATTAACTCCTTTGCCTCTTTAACAGCTTCGGTAACGTCACCTAATGTATAGTATTTCCCCGTTTTATTATGAATAATTGAGCTTCTTACGCCATCGGAGTCAGTGGTTAAAACCGGACATTTACAACTCATCGCTTCAAGAAGAGAATATGGGGCTCCTTCTACCTTTGAAGTAGAGCATAAAAACCCGCCTGATTCCCCTATCATGGAAAAATAAACGGCCATTTGATCATTCGGAACGTTTGCATGAAGAAAAAGATGTTTTTCTAAATCTAACTGTTTAATTAATTTTTCAAATTGACCTCTTTCCTTAGCTTCGCTTAGAGTAGGGTCTTCAAACATATGTAATCGTATGTTTGAATTGTGATTATGGATTAATTCGCTACCGATTTTTAAGAACTCTCTCCAATTTTTGTTATCTTCGATTCGCCCAATCCATGCGACGTTAGGCTGATGACTAGTAGGTACAGCTTTATAGGAGAACCGATTAGTATCAAAACAATTGTTGAAACTAAACTTTGGAAATGAGGGGTAGAGTTCATCTAGTAATTGCACGATATGAGGAGTCTTGGGATTAAGAAATCCTGAAGCATAGTTAGTGACAAGAGGTATAGCATCTGTAAGAGCAGATTTTGCTGTACTTTTTGGGCCGTACCCTTGTATTTCAATAATCATTTTCCCTTGATATCCAAGCGATCTAAACCGAGGAAGAGCTTGAAAATCTGAGACAATGACAATGAGACTATAATCTCCTTCATCAAGTATTTTTTTAATTTCATGGTCTTCATTCGTTACAAACGTTTGGGTCCCATGGTCATTTATGCTTTTCTTTCTATTTTCATAATAAAGGCAATGAGCATTAATGTTGTACTTTTTAAGGGCTTTACACCTTTGACGATTTAACGTTTCTACTCCTCCACTTGGAACATAAAACACGAATAATACATTCATTTTCCCTCTCCACCTTTACGTGTAGAATTAATAAACTTCTATTTCATATGTAAACCGTGTTACATATGTTAATAAATGCGATGTAAATTTAAAAATTGTTATTTTCCCTAAAAACATAATCACAGATTTTTAATTCTTGAAAGGAGAAGTGAATATGTCAAAAGTATCTATTGTTGTGCCATTCTTTAATTGCTCTTATATCGATCATGCACTAGATAGTTTAACTAAACAGACCTACACCAATATTGAAATTATAGTAGTAAATGATGGATCTACTAAGCATACGGATAAAATCCTTCCCTATTTAGATAAAATCATCTATATTACAAAAGAAAATGGTGGCACAGCGAGTGCTTTAAATGTAGGAATTCAGCAAGCAACAGGTGATTATATATGTTGGCTTAGTTCTGATGATATTTATGATCATCATAAAATCGCCATACAACTAGAATCGATGAAAACTCATAATGCCTTTTTTAGTCACACAAATTACTACGCCATCAATTATAGAGGACGAATTATTAGTCCGCCTTTAGGTATTCAGACGTTAAATAAATTAGATCTTATCACTAGAATAAGCAAAGGAAATATTATTAACGGCTGCTCAATTATGATTCACAAAAGTGTGTTTGACCATGTGGGTCTTTTTGACGAGACACTTCTTTATACTCATGACTATGACTTATGGTTACGAATCATTCAAATATTCGATTTACAATACATCCCTCAGCCCCTTTTGTTATCAAGGATACATGAAAATATGGGGAGCAAAAAATATGCTTCTTTTATAAAAGAAGAAAACAAAATTGTAATTAATCGTCATAAACACGTAATGGAACAGCTAGCGTTAAAATATAAAGAACACTCTTAATTACTATTTAGTTCTTGCTACTGTATAAGAAAGGCGGATTTTTAAGTAAATTAGGTAAACCGCCGAGCACCTTAAAATCGGATAAGCATATTATAAAACATAGATAATAATGCAAAAACTTTGCTTTAAGAAAGGATGAATTCTATTGGCACTATCAAGTGAAGCAAGAGCAGCGTTGTTAAAAAACCTGCTTTCATTACCTCAAACAGTCAACACAACTACTACTTCTGCTACAGACCTTTTAAATGCTGTCAACCCTGCTACTACTGTAACTAACGCCTTAAATACTATTAATCCTACTACTGTCGTAACAGATCTTTTAAATACTGTTAATACAACTACAACTGGCCTTTTAAATACCGTTAATACGACTACAACTGATATCTTAAACACTACTACGGGTCTTGTAAGTACTACTACTACTTCTGCTAGTGATCTTTTAAGAAATCTTCTCTCCATATTAGCAGGACTACCAATTTCATCTGGTTCAGCCCCGATTAGAAACGACTTAAAAAATCGTGTTAATCAAACAGTTCAACTATCTACACCAAATGAAACCATTACAGGTGTTTTACTTGCTGTTTTATCAGACTACGTGGCAGTTGCTGAAAGTGACGGATCGTTAAACTATATCCCACTTTCTAAAGTTGAAACAGTATCATCACTTTAAGGAAGGAGTCATACTATGTTTGAAAGTACTTTAGTAGCTGAATTAACAAAGCGTATTGGTACACCAGTCGAAATCGCACTAGCAGATGGCTTTGTTGAAGGAATTATCACTGCTGTAACAAATGGCCTTATTACAATCCTTCAAACTGTGGGATATGGATATGGCGGAACTACTCTTCCTTTAACTATTGCTCTTCCATCAATTACTTCAATTAAAATTTCACCGGTTGCGTAAACTAGTCAAGGTATTTTAAGAAATCACTCCAACTGGAGTGATTTTTTTTCGTGATACTTAACGGATGTTCCCTTACGTTATAAACTGTCATATCCTTATATAACAATCGATGTGTTTTTATTAGATCATTTAATACACTTACATCCTCATACATTCGTCCTCCTTCAAAATCAATTAAAGGAAACCCGTTATTTTGTTTTAAAGTCGACGTACGATAGATGCGAGGTCCTAAGGGAAATACATAAGAAAGAAGGTCGTTTCTATTGAGAATCGCTCGTCCTTTCCTTAACCCTTTATACCTTATATTTTCTTCTCCATTCTGCTTCCATGCTCTTAAATTACCGTAGAGAACAGCTACATCTTCCTTTAAATTTTCTAAACATCTTCTTATAGTGTAAAATGCATCTGGGTCTAGCCAGTCATCGGCATCTAACTCCATGACAAATTCTGTTTCAACATATGATAGAGCCGCATTAAGAGCCCTTGCTTTCCCACCATTATCTTTACTAAGAAACCTAAAACCTGGTGTGTTTTTAAAACTTTTTATAATCTCTAGGGAATGATCGTTTGATCCATCATCAACTACTATTATTTGTTCTGGAAGACTACTTTGCAGAATACACGAGTTAATAGCTATCCCTACATAATTAGCCATATTATAATTAGCTATAATAACAGCAATTGAAGGAGCTAAGTTCTGTTTCTCTAACTTTTGCTGATACTTCTCTATAAAATTTAACTTTTGAAGATTACTACTGGTTTTATCTATGAATGTTTGATTAACCAATTTATTCGGTGAAGAAGCGATAGATAGTTCATCTACTGTTAAAAGCCAAGATGGAAGAACAGATTCTTTAAATGGAACGTGGCATCTCAAAGAGAAGGGATGTTGTTGGAGAAAAGAAGCCTTTGACAAAAACGGTCGCTGTATAACTTTATTATTAATTGTGATATCGTAAGTCATTACAACTTTCTCATCATCTAATGCTAATTGATGCTTCGTAATACTATTATCTAAATAATCATAACTATACAAGAACATGACATATTCACAAGACAGTGATTGAATGTGATGATTTAATGTTAACCCTAAATCATTATCAAGTAAGTTTATACATTTTGTCTTTGCACCTTCAAAAGTCAATCCTAATTGGTTTAAAGTCTCCGGTATGTCCAAGATAATAATTTCATCTATACGATTATTAATAAGATGCACCGAATCTATAGCTTTTTTTATCGAACTTGAGTTTACATATCCAATTAAAAACAAATGAATATCCTTCATATATACTCCTCCGCCTTTAAAAATTCTAGCCATCATGAGGCCTCATTAAGCTGTTTTCCTGACACCTAATTTATTGCTTTACATATGATCATTCTATGTGTATCTCTCAGTATGTATGGTTTAAATTCGAACACTTTTTCATTAAAAGAATCCTTAATCAGATGTTAATCTAATTAATAACAGTTTAAATAACACTATAAGGTAATTAGTTTGTCCAATCACTACAGGTCACCATTTCATATAGTAATAGTACATAGAAAGGAGGTTAAAAATACCATGACGATATTATTAGATTCTAGAACATCTCAAAATGCTAGTATAGCTAACTCTATTTCTATCCCTATTACACTTCTCTCTAATCCAGGTCTATTCGGTCAAATTGGCCTCAACGTTACAAGTGCTACAGGTGCTATTCGTACTCAATTAAGTGGTACTGTAGCTTGCCAATTACCACTCCTCCCTGTCGCAACTACTGTTACAATTACTATTGTAAGAGGTACTGCCTTTAACGACCCAGTTGTCTACTCTTCATCGGAGGCGTTGAATATTAACCTTTTAGGACCACAGCTTTTTACGTTTACTGCTTCAGATTTTAATGTACCAAAGCCAGCTTCTAATCTTTTAATTTACACAGCTTTCATCACTTGTAACATCCTAGGAACTGTGAGAGTTGGACCAGAAAGTTTTAATGGAGTTGCTTATTCGGATTAAGAATATTATTCAATTTTATTTAATAAAAAAGTCTTCGCTTTTATAAACGCGAAGGCTTTTTTACTTTCTTTTATTTACTAAAACACGCACGAATAAATTTAGCTAAATGCATTCACAGAATAAAATTCCCTGTTTATTCTGTTTTCCTATATAGGATTACAATAATTTCCCTTCCTTGTTTTTACGCTCAGAAGGTTAGTTACATATTAAAGGATGTCTAATGTAACTAAGATAGCGATTAATACTTGTAATAGTACTTGAAGATTTACAGCGATATCTGTGTCAGTAGCTGTAACATTTACATTTGTAGAGTTTTCAATAATTGTTTTTTGAGAATTTTTTTGTTTAATGCTAGCGAATTGTTTTAGTTCTTCAACGACGCTGTTTCCTTGCACATTATCACCGATTGTAATACGAACTACTACTGCAATAGCTATCTGTAAAGCTACTTGAATAGTCGCTGCAATTTGAGTATCTGTCGTTTGTACTCTAACACCTTCTGAATCTTTAACAATAATTTTCTCAAAAGATTTTTGTTCAGTAGCAGCTATTTGATCAGCTTCTTGCCATACGTCTCTACCACTGAACCGTTTATTTTCACAATGGTCTAGTGCTCTCCATTTTCTTTCACCCATTTTTCTCACCTCGTTTAATTTTTAATTAAAGAACATCGACAAGTACAATAATAGCTACTAATACTTGTAACAATACTTGAACGTTAAGAGCCACGTCTGTATCAGTCGTTGTAATTTCTACGTCTTTAGAATTCTCAATATAAATTTTTTGTTTATTTGTTTGCTCTATTTCAGATAGCTGTAATAAGTCTTGAAGCACACCATCTTTTTGAACAGTATCGCCGATGGCAATACGGATTACAATAGCGATGGCTACTTGGATAGCCACTTGAATACCGATAGCTGCTTGAGTATCTGTTGTAGTGACATTAACATCACAAGAATCTTTGATCCAAATTAATTCATCTGATTCTTGGTCAATTAAAGAAAGTTGATCTGCCTCTTGAACTACTTCTGCATTAAAACTTTCAAAACTCTCCCTACTTTCGAAACTCTCACGACTATTATAGTAATCATATTCCGTAGATTCACTTTCATAGTGATCTACTTTACAGCCATCTTTACAATGCTTCTTAGGATCATCTTTTTTATGTTTGCTTTTGCATTTTTTCTTTACATCGTAAGAATAATACTTTTTAGATGACATAACTAACACTCCTTTTTCATGGTATGTATTAATATATGAACATACCAATCAATAGGATTGGGCCAATTGACCATTGAGTGCAACCATTTTAAAAAACAACAAAAACGCCTATTTAACGGCGTTTATAAATAATATAATTTATTTTTTTTTGTTGGTAGCATTTGTTTGTTTTACAAACTCATCCACTCGTTTTGACAAATCTTCAACCATTTCTTTAAGCATTTGTTTCTTCTCTTCAGATAGGTTTCCTTTAATTTTTTCTTTATCTATGCCATGTTTAGAAAAAACATCGTTTACTAATAAGTCCATTAACTTATTTGGAACAATCTCCGGTTTTTTAGGTGAATCACTCATATTAATCGCTCCTTCTATATAAGGTCGTTATTCATAACAACATATGCAGGAATGGCCTAAAAGGAAACAATTCCCCCTTGTTTTCACATGTTGTTGAAGCGATTTTTTACTCACCAATATTTTCATTTAAATAAAAACAGTAGCATTTCTATCTTAGGTTAACTGTACTAGCCATCTCTGTCGCCTAAAAATTTAAGATAATAAAATAAATTTAACATCATATATTTGTACATAAGGTAAGTGCCTTATGTTTTCAACAATTTTCTTAACAGTATTTATGAAAAGAGTTGAGTTAAATGGGAAAAAAAGCAAAGGTTGTGCATGTTGCAGGTGATTTTTTATCTCCAAAAGGAAAATCATCTACTAATCAAATTTATACAATAAATGAGGATAACAATACGGTTTCTGTGATGGATGGATTAACTGATGATTTAATTGCCACTATAAATGTAGGACGTCAGCCAGCAAACGTAAATGGCAATCCATCTACTAATCGTATTTATGTGACTAATAAAGGTGATAATACAGTTTCCGTCATTGATGCAGGTACAAATACAGTTATTGGAATTATTCCAGTTGGGAGTCAGCCTTCAGGTGTAGGGGTTAATCCCTACACGGATAGAGTTTATATCACAAATGCTGGGGATGATACTGTTTCCGTCATTAATGGTGCAACCAATATTGTTGTTGCCACAATACCTGTAGAAACCCACCCAATTAATTTAGATGTCCATCCCTATATTAACCGTATTTATGTAGCTAATAAATTTAAAAATACAGTCTCTGTCATTGATGGATTGACGAATGCTGTAATGGCTACAGTGCAAGTCGGTGATCAGCCTACTGACCTAGGGGCTAACCTATCTAACAATCGTATTTATGTAGCTAATAAAAATGGTGATACCGTTTCCGTCATTGATGCAGGTACAAATGCTGTAATTGGAATAGTACCTGTCATAGAACAACCTTCTATGGTTGATGTTAACGCAGCCAATAATCAAATTCACGTAACGAATGAAGAAAATAGTGTAGTCTCTGTCATTGATGGTGCCACTAATATTGTCATTGCTACCCTCCCTGTCGGTGATCAGTCAACTTATACAATAACCGATACCTAATATAAGAACATAACGTGGATACTTATGTTCTATAAGAGGTGGCATAACCATGATTTTATTTTATAACCTGTAGCAACAATAATCTTATAGAAACACAATTATTGTTGCTACAATTAATGATTTCAAATATTTCTTAAGGAGTTCACTCTTTATCAAAATTTCTCCATTTTTGATAAAGAGAAGGTTGAATATCTTTAACATGAGATAAAAATTCTTTTGATAAGTTTAATCCCTTCAAATCTTTTAGTAATTTAATAGGAGTAGGTCGCTTAGAACTAAAAGCTCTTTTAAGATCAATTATTTTTAAATTTCCCTGTTCAGTTATTAGAACATGCCGTAATTCCGTATCTTGTCTACGAAAACTTAATTTCTTTAATTCATTAAAGAGGCTTATCAATTGTACAACCAAAGCCTTTTCTATATATTGATTTTTTTTCAGATGTTTTGCCAAGGAAATTCCTTTTATATATTCCATGACTATGTAATTTGGTCCATAATCGTAGAGATGAGGAATAATAAAAGACGACTGCCCCACTTTTATTGCTTCTAACTCTTTTTTATATACCTCTTCCTTAAAAAATACTTTTACACATCGATTATCAGTCAATTGATAAATAACACCATCTTTGCCTTGTCCAACTACCTTATACCTTTTAAAATTCATAAGTTCATTTTCTTTTTCTCCTATTAATTTCTGAGAAGAGTGCCCAAATGCTTTATCATTCAACAAGTCTAATTTTTTAACGCTGTTAGACGGAACAAGCTGGACATTATTATTACTCAGCAGCTGATACTTTTTCTTATTGTGCCATTTAAAGAGAGTTTCTTTCGGAAGCCTATCCCACCTATCATAATCACTACGATAATGAAAATATGATTTTCCCATTCTGTTCCTCCTTCCCCATTTGTTATTCTATTCGTTTATAAATAAATTGCTTGTATACTTATCCATCTACATATAAGTTCGCGAAAAATTTTTGTTCAAATCCAAGACAAGCACCCTCTCCTGTTACCAACGGTTACATACTATAGTAATGAAAGAGGTGAATATTGATATGAAGTATAAAGAAGATTGGACTTTGGAAGAGAAAGATCATAAAAATCCTTGTAAAAAGTGTGAGAAACATAAAAAACATGATTCTTGTAAGGATACTTGTAAAGAAATGAGAGTTATAAATTTATGGAAATTAAACTCTAAGTATTAATTTTACCTAAAAAAGAAATAAGACCTATTGGCATTTAGCAATAGGTCTTATTTCTTTTATGGCTCTACTTTTTCTTACTACTAAAATTACATAATGAAAGAAGCAACAAATATGCCTTCTATATTAATTAGTATAGCTCTAATTTTTAATTCTCCGCCAATGACGGTTTCTAATATCTGGATAAGCTCATATATTGTTTATAGTACAAGTATAGAAGAAAAAGCTACAGGAGGCACAGATATGAGCAATTGTATATTAGTAATCGGGGCTCATCCTGATGATGAACTATTAGGAACCGCAGGAACCTTAAAAAAATTTGTAGATGAAGGGTATAAAGTAATTTCGGTAATTACTGCTTTGGGCAGAAAGGAAGAAGCTCATCATATTCAGAAATTTGGTCGACTTGCTAATAAAGAAATTGGTATTGAAGAAGTAGTATTTCTTGAGCATGTCAATTTGGAACTAGAAATGATTCCTCTTCACGAATTAACGAAAGAAATCGAGCAGCTTATCAAAAAATACAAACCGGTCAAGATTTTTACACATCACTATGGAGATCTAAATAGAGATCATCAGATCACTTTTCAGGCGGTATTAACTGCAACTAGACCACTCCCATATACTTCCCCCATAGAATTAATTACATTTGAAACCGTTTCGTCGAGTGAATGGGGTGCTTTCTCTTGTGAAAAGACATTTAAACCAAATTTTTTTGTAGATGTTACGGCCACCATGGAAAGTAAACTTAATGCCCTTAAACATTATGATCTCGAAATGAGATCGTTCCCTCATCCTCGTTCTTATGAAGGTGTTAAGTACTTAGGAAGGCTAAGAGGCATGAGCATTGGCGTACCTTATGCTGAAGCTTTTGAAATTATAAGGAGGGTTTGGAAATGAACCATGAAATTGCCTTTCCCTACCCCTATCTAATCGACACGTTAGACCAATATTATGGACTTAAGTCGCGCTCTTCTAGAAAAACCATTTCAAAAGAAAATTCGAAAAGAAGAAGCTCTTCAAGAAAAAATTCGAAAAAGAAATTTTCTATTTTAATTGCTACCTTTTGGAGCTTCCCTCACGTGGGTGGACTGTCGAATTATATCTCTACTTTAAGTAAAGGTTTAAAAAGTCAAGGACATAAAGTAGACATTATTTCTCCTAATCAATTTTCAATGTCAAAAGTAAAGCAATTCCGAGAAGTTGCTACCCAAAATTTAAAACATTTTTTTACCAAACGTTATGGAAGTTACAATGACAGAATTTTAAATCATCAAAGACTTATATATGTATATGAAAAAATGCTCGAAACAATAAATTTAGAAAAATATGATATTCTTCATGCACAAGATTTGTTTACAGCAAATATCTTGGGAAGATTTAATGAATTCTATAATAAACCCTTATTTTACACGCCACATGGAATGTTCACATCTAATAGACTCAAATTTAACATCATTAAAAAGTCGTCTGTAGAAGAAGCATATTTTACGGAGCTTGAAAGTAAAGCAATAGAATATGCAAGTCATATTATTGTTTTAAGCGATTCGTTTCGTGAACCATTAATAAAGCTAGGAGCAAAAAATAGAAACATCACTACAGTTATTACGGGAATTGATTATCCAGTGAACCAAAGGGAAGGAAAAGAAAAGGATTCACAAAATCTAGTTATTACATGCGTAGCTAGGCTTGGTCCTCGAAAAGGACATAATTATCTGTTTGACGCACTGGCACGTCTAAAAAAATATACTTCCAATGTAGAGGTATTAATCGTCGGTGATGGACAAATGAGAGAGAAATTAGAAAAACAGAAAAAGGCTCTGGGTTTATCAATGGTAAACTTTTTAGGTTCTAGAGACGATGTACCTTCACTCTTAAATAAAACTGACATTTTTGTACTTCCAACAATCAATGATAGCTTACCCATTTCAATAATTGAAGCTATGCATAGTGGTACTGCTGTAATTTCCACAAATTGCGGAGGAATTCCTGAGCTGATAAAGCATAATAAAACAGGTATTATTGTCGAACCTGGGGACCCTGAACAGCTAGCACATGCATTAAAATTTCTCATTACAAATAAAGAAGTGCGAAATAAAATGAGCACAACTGCGAAAAACCATGCTAAAAACCACTTAACTGTAGACAGCATGGTAGGAAAAATAAAACATTTGTACACTGATTTTTGGGAGATGAATTAAAGTATGAACCATGAACACTCTGCAGTTATTCTTGATTTGAGCGCTAACGGGATTGGCATTATTAGAAGCTTAACAGCAAAAGGTATTAATGTTTACGCTTTTGACACAGAAAAACCATATAAAATAGGAAAATCACGCCTAGCTACTTGCAGTATATGCCCTAGTCCTGTAACTGAGGAAAAGAAACTATTAAACTTCTTAATTAACCTCTCTAAAAAAATTGGTTCAAAACCTGTCTTGTATACAGGAGCAGATGACTACGTACAATTCATTTCCAAAAACCGAGACGAATTGCTAAATTACTTCTTGTTTTTATTACCTGATGATAATTTAGTTGAGCAAGTGCTTGATAAAAACAAAACTTACGAGCTCGCCGTCAAGCATAATATTCCATGTCCAAAAACATATGTAATAGATAGTAAAGAGGAACTTGAAGAGGCTATCTTAAATGTTGAATTCCCATGTATTTTAAAACCTGTTCTCGGCCACGAGTTCAGAAAGAAAATCAACAAAAAAGCAATTGTATTTGATACTCCTGAGCAGTTAAGGAATGATTATTGTTTTTATAGAGAATGCGGACAATTAGTTATTCAAGAACTGATTCCTGGAGACAATCAATGCTTTTATAAAGTAGCTACTCTCTATAATGAAAATATGGAACTACTTGCATTATTCTCCTTACAAAAAAACCATCAGTTTCCTGCCGAATTTGGAACAGGTGCTCATATCGTCAGCAAAAGAGTTCCTGAACTTATCGATATATGTCTCCCATTTTTTGAAGAAATAAAGCTCAAAGGCATAGGCATGGCTGAATTCAAAAAGGATCCAAGAGATGGAATTTATAAATTCATTGAAATAAACCCTCGCTTTTGGCTTACCCATAGTCTCACAGGCCCCTCAGGTATTGACTTTGCCTACACCTATTATTTATACCTCACTAACCAAAATCCAGAGCCTAGATTGAATCAAATAGACGGTATTAAATGGATTTACCTTATAAGGTATTACCTTACTTTCCTTCAAAAGAAAAAAACTTCCGAAATGACATTCAAAGATTTTTATCTGGGGCTGCAAGGTCAAAAAGAGTTTGCTCTATTTGCATGGAATGATCCAATGCCATTTTTCAGAAGCGCATGGTCTCATTTAGTTAATACGTGGAAACGTAAGCGAAAGGAATGATTACTATGTATGATCTTAAGGCGCTCTATTATCAGATTAAAGATTTAAAAATAGCAGAAAAACTTTCTTATTCGATGGGTGAGAAAATTACAGTTATCCCTTCAGAAATTAAGTGTTTAAAATCAACAAAACGAAGTAGTATATATAAATTACTGCTTCAAAGAAAAAATGGTTATTATCCAATTATCTTTAAGGTCTACAATTCGACAGCCTACAAAAATGAAGTAGAGATTACTATTTACAAAAAATCTTACCCCATTTTAAAAGAGTTTTTGCCTCGCATTTATCTTGTAGAAACAGTCAAAAATGAAACCTGGGTCTTTATGGAATTTGTTAATCAAATACGTGGACAATTGACCTTCTCTCCGTCTCACTTTCAATATATTATTCCCAGTATAGCTAAACTTCATGGTCAAACTTTTGAAAATAGGTTTAAAAAGAATGAAAACGTTTGGAGAGATTGGCTACCTGTTTATACTGCTACAAAAAAGAATAGGGCCAAATCTATGAATCAAACAGTTGACCTATTGCATGCAGCAATGAAAGATGATCGTATTGGCCATATTATAAAACCTTATTATTCATCATTAATTAAGCTATACAATAAAGGACCGGATTTCTTTCCTGAATTAACTAAAAATGGATTAGCTATTACGCATGGCGATCTACACATGCAAAATATATGTAGCAAAAATGTTACTGGACATACACCATGGCCTATTCAATTCATTGATTGGGAGTCAGCCAAATACGCTCCAGTATGGTTTGACATGGTTGTATTAGTGGAACTATTGTTAGGCTTCAGAAAAGACTGGCAACCAAATGCAGAGAAAATACGTACTCAGTGTGTGGGTCTATACGTGGCTGAAATGAAAAAACACGGAATTACCTTTAAAACAAACCCTATGATTCTTTATAAAATGGCCTATCTCCAGCGAACCTTGGAAAGAGGCCTTCACACTCAACTGAGAAGGATTGCTGATAACCGTGAAGGTGAACTTTTAAGTTACCATCTTGAAAAAATTTCAACATGGGGTAAAGAGTTAGGAATATATCAATAAATGCTTTTTTTATGCTGCTTTTAGACTATTAACTTAAAAATAGTCTAAAAGCCATTTTTACCTCAATGTACAAGCAATTTTTCTGTTTGAAAATAGAATATATAGAAACACCAATTTTAAACAAAGGTAGGGAATTCATTTGACTAAATTTTATTATGATCAAAATGATGAAAGTAAGCACTGCTTAAAAGCGATGTATGACCTTCGTAAGAACAAAGATGAAAAAGATAAATGCAAAGACAAGCATGAAAAAGATCATGGCAAAGATAAATGCAAAGACAAGCACGAAAAAGATCATGGCAAAGATAAATGCAAAGACAAGCACGAAAAAGATTATGGCAAAGATAAATGCAAAGACAAGCACGAAAAAGATCATGGCAAAGGTAAATGCAAAGACAAACATGAAAAAGATTATGGCAAAGATAAATGCAAAGACAAACATGAAAAAGATTATGGCAAAGATAAATGCAAAGACAAACATGAAAAAGATTATGGCAAAGATAAAGTTGTCTTTTACGAAAAAGACTATGCTAAAAATAAATGTAAGTGCAGTAAAAGTTATTACAATTAAGTTATTTAATTCTAACCCTAATTACTTGTAACTAAATAATGAGTAAGGACTATTAGCTCTCGGGTTAATAGCCCTTTTCTTTTTTTACAGAATGTCTAAAATATAGATGCAGTAAACTACTTGAGATTTTCTAGTAATAAAAAGCCACCTTGCACAATTTGCTTTGTGCAAGGTGGCTTTTTATTACTGTTCTAGAAGCAACAACCTTTGTTCGGTTTTTTATTTTGATTACTGCAACCAATACAAAATGTTTTTTGGATAAAGACATTTAAAGTTCCAGCCGTAGTAGCAGAAGGATTCGAAACAGTTAATTTTTCAAAGTTTTCAACTTGAAAAGCTCTTGTAGAACCTGCAGGTATAGTCGCTGAGATCGGTAGTCTAGATCCTCTAACAAAAATTGATACCGTAAGACCAGTAGCTACACCAACGCCAGTAGCTGCAGCTGATAACTGAAGAAGCGTTTTGTTATGGTTTCTAGTAAAGTCTTCAAAAACAGTTACATCTATAGCATTGGCAGGAACTGCAATAGTTAACGGGATATTTCCTGTTAAATTGGTTCCAGAACCCTCAATTGTATGATTTTCAATAAAGAATTTTTCATTTTCTTTTTTCTTATTATATGAACCCTTAGATGGGTAAGCAGCTTCTACATAATATAATTCATCGTTTTTATTATGGTGACGATAGCTTTTTATAATAATCACTCCTTTTTTATTTATATACTATTTTATTCATTTGTTTATAAAACGTTTGTGTGCTTGTCCAATAATAGTCATTTTCATAAAAAAAGTGATTATTCGACTATCTAATTTCAGGTTAACAACACGTTAAAGGAATTATTTGTATGTAGAGATAAGAAAATTAGAGTAGAAATTTCGCAGAGGTTGGTTGTTTGATAAGCTAATAGAAACAGTAGTAGTGAAGTTTCAGGCGTAAACAAAGATGTAAAATTCAAGTACAATACAATGCTTTAATTGCAGAATTTCACCCCCTCACCATTTGGTGAATAGAAAATGCATTCATGCAGGATTCAATTAGAACATTCACCTTTTGTTCCCTCTCAGGTGTTTTCCTGGGATCAAAAGGTGAATCTCTACACCTATACAAATTCATATAAATTGTTTACAGAGTTAGTTTACGTTCATTAATCATTTCGTAAACTATATCTTCATTGTTTTCTAAAAGCTCTTTAGTAGTGGTACTATGGTTTTTGGCATGGCGAGAAAAATTCGCTTTGCTATACCATTGATGACATAAAGGACAAGGTAATTCGTTTTCAACTTCATAATTAATTGACGTCCACCTCGTAGAAAAAAAAGGAGATTTAGCTGTATTTTCTTTTGTATACAAAGTGTTTTCACTATGCATACGATTTTGTATTCGCTGTGTAGTTGCAGCAACTTCATTTGTACTGGCGTTGTATAGAACATCTTCTAATTCTTCTTTAATGAGCAAATATCCAGCTTCAGACATAGATAACCCTAACTCTTCACAACGTTGTCGAAATTGCTCATATATGCTTTCCGGTAACCGAATGGGCAAAACCTTACTTGGTTCTTTTGCTTTTGATTGCCGAGCGTACTTATCCAATTTCCCCAACCTTATCACCTCATTTATACAATTTGTATATACATTCAATACAAATCTTTATTGTTCCTGCTAGCGCCTTAACTACATCCTGTATACGCTATGTAGTTAAGGCGTTTTAGAGTGAAACCTATTTACTTAATAAACTTGGTGGATGAAGAGGTAAAAATTGTATCGATAATGCTCCTAAACAGTGAGCCCGGATGATGCTAGTTATCAGTAGGATTCACTCTTAGGTTATAGATTCTATAGCACTTATACTATCATTAGGCGCTCATTTACCAAGTAAATGAATACCATAAGTATTGGAAGTTCTATTTGAAGAAACAACTGAAAAACTTACAGTTATTTTAATATTTGTTAACAAACCTATATATAATCATTTCAGATAAAGAAGACACGTGTGAATGTATATGTTGGACAAAAGTCGCTAGAGTAATATTTCTTCATCTTTTCCTTATAACAGCTATAAAAGGTCAAGTTATAATTAACTACTCTAATGTATAAAGAACCTCAAGGTTACCTTTCTTCTTTTATCCTTCTTGTATGTCTACTCTCCCCTTCACTGATTTAAGGTAGATGAAATTGCAATAAAAGGAGGTATTGACACTTGATACGTAGATACGTTCTCTGTAAAAAGATCTCTTACAAAAAAAAGAAACGAAAAGCTCATTGTTACAGATCACCCCATTCTGTATATGTTTCCAATTCACAATCTATATTGGTATTTTGTTCCATCCATAACCTCTGTAATCAAAAGTACAGAGGACCTCAAGGACCTCAAGGACCTCAAGGACCTCAGGGGCCTCAGGGACCTCAGGGGCCTCAGGGACCTCAGGGGCCTCAGGGACCTCAGGGACCTCAGGGGCCTCAGGGGCCTCAGGGGCCTCAGGGGCCTCCACTCTCAGATTTAATTCCCTCCACTAATTTATTATATTTTACTTTTTCAGATGGTCAAAAACGCCTATATACCAATAATGATGGGATAGCTCAATATGGAACCACTGAAATATTGGCACCTGAAGAAGCTTCTTATATCAATTTATTTATTAATGGTATTCTACAGCCTCATATTAATTATCAAATTCAAAAAGGAAGCTTAACTTTACTCACAGAAGAAGTACCTTCAAAAGGGGTTCCTATTATTATCCAATTTGTGTTAATTAATAAGGAAGTATAAAAAAGTTTATAAATTCTAAGATAGTCATAAAAAAAAGAACTGACTTCCCCAGTTGGGAAATCAGCTAAAAAATAGAATACATTAGTTAGTTTACAACAAACTCAACCACAATAGGGGTAGCAGATGAAAGGGTGTCTCCATCAGGAATGGTAATAGAACTAGTAGTAACTGTTGAAGTATCACCTGTTTGGATTTGCCCGTTAATATAAAGATTATAATAAGCAGGAGCAGTTGGAAAAACTGTAGCAGCTGTTCCTCCATCAGTAGTAAAAGCTGTAGCAAGAATACTATAGGTAGCGCCAGTACCTGTTCCTGCTCCTGCAGTGCTACTAAACCTTAAAGAATTCATAAAGGGCTTAACGATTGGCATTTATGATCCTCCCTTCTTAATTATTGAATTATTTATCGCTCTTCTTTTTCTAGAATTTTAAAGTGCTTCTTTACGAATACACTTTGAAATCATTAAAGGAAGTATAAAACAACGCTAATTCTCTATTTATTATTCTTCTACTTTAATTTAGAAACGGCAAAAGACCTAAATGGTAAAAAGATTCTTCACCATTTAAAAATTTGGACTACCTCTATAGACTATTGACCGTGGCAAATAATAGAAATCTGACTATTAATAGATAGAGGGGATATTAACATTCTTTCTACATCCTATGCTTCGAAAGGAGAATAAGACATATGCCTATTATTAAACCTGTTTTTACAGCCACTAGTACAATTGCTGGAGATATTACAGTAGCAACAGCAACGAGTGTGGCTCCTACCCCAGCAAGATTTACAACATTTGTAACGGCCCCAATGGTTGCAGGAGGAGTCACATCGATACCTGCTGGAAGCTTTATTGATGATGTAGGAGCAACAATCACAGCTTTGCCGGATGTAACAGCTAATTCTTACGCTAATATATATATCAATGGAGTCATGCAACCTACTAATGTCTACACTTTATCTACTACAGCATTAAACATTGATGATGCTGTAACGATTGGAGCACCTGTAATTGTAGAATTTGTTACTCACTCTGCAACTTCTACCTCAACTCCAACTAGTACGTTATCTGTCACTACCGTAATTAATACGTAAACCCATATCCAATAAGAAAACATGACAAATCTATAATGTTGTCATGTTCTTTTACATATAAGACGTTAAGAATTTGAATTTCAATATAAATTATAAATAACTTTTTCGACATATAATTCTCTCAAAAAGGTGATTTTCATAAATATACTTTTTATTGTCCAAGCAATTTAAAATCCCTTTATATATATTAATAATGTAAGAAAATAAAGGAGTGATTAATATAAACTTACAAGATATCAAGGGCTCTTATCATTTGATAGCTGGTTTAGGAAGCTGGTGTGGGCCAGCACTTTATTCGGAACGTCGCAACTTGAGAAAGCATTCGTTTCCCCTCGATTGGATGCAATCTCCTTATCTCCCTGATGTAAATACATTATTAAGAAATAAGTTTCAAGGTTTTATGGAAGTAGAAAACATAGTTGAAAAAGACATACTCGCTAATTATATGGATGATAACGGATATCCTATTTTTAAACCAGGAACTTCTGAATCAATAAGAGCTCATTATGTTACAGATATTAAATATAACATTGACTCTGTCCACGACTTTCCCATGATTCCTAATCAAGACTGGTCTGCCCAATATCCACCTTATAAAATAAGATTAGATCATCGTATTCAAACATTTCTTAATCAAATCGCGCAAAGTCAACGTACGTTATTTATAAGATATGAATGGATGCCCACAAGCTACGAAGACGTAATTAACTTAAAATCAATTTTAACAGACATGACTAACGGTAACTTTAACCTTCTGTTAGTTGAGACTGTTGACGAAGAATTACATGGAGTAAAAGACATGAATTTTGGAACACCTGAAGACAAAATTTGTTGGGTTCAAGTTTCGCGAGATAATTGCACCAATACTTCTGTTTGGAATGATTTATTAAGCGGAATAACACTATTAAATTAAACGTTACTCTTTTTTCCTATAATATATAAAAGAAAAGGGACAAGTATACAAGCAAACCTCCTTAATTTTCATATTAATATAATAGAAACATATAAAGGAGGTTACACTTTGAGTTGTTCTAAAAAAAGAAAGTGCTACTGTAGTTGTCTAAATTCCAAACCTTCAAGAAAAAAAGAAAAAAATTGTAAAAAAACAAGATGTGCAGAGAAAAATTATTTTTGTTCCAATAGATATAACAATGCACTTATTGAAACTGATACAAGACAAGAGATCCTCAGTGATCAAGTTTCTGATTCAATCATTCTTGTAAAAAACTCCTGTGATGTTACTATTACTGCAACAGATACACAGACAACCATATTTCTTCAAAGCTTCATACAAATATTAACCATTTTCTTACTTTCAATAGGTCTCGATGCCAATTCAATGAGGCTGTTTTTACAAGAAGTTTCTCAGACCGCAAGGTCACTTCAATTAAATAGACAAAGAGTTATCGTTAAAAACAGTAAAGGTGTCAATGTAACAACATCCAATAACGATACAGCTGTTTTTATACAAAATTTTTTACAAGCGTTGACCTTATTACTAACTCCTTAGAAAACCATTGACCGTTTAATAACCTGTTAATAGAATTGTTGAAAATACTATGCGAACAGAGTTATGACAAGTAGTATCTTCAATATATCCTCATAAACTAACTAACAGTGTACAAGCTATTGAAAATTCTTTGCTACTACAGCCTGTACACTATTTTATTACAGAGAAAGTTATCTAAAGCCACTACATTTATAGAATGCCTATATTACAACAAAAAGCAAAACACTTTTTATAACCTCTATGTAAACGATTTTCCATAACTATAAAAGAGTTTTTCATTCATCATAAATACATATGTACGTAAAAAAGAAGCGTGTTAGCACACATTCCATATCTAGGGACAAATAAGTAACGCTTGAAAAAAGAAATGGAGTAATTCAGTAACTTATAAATTACCTATAGGTAAACGTTTTTTCTATCCGTATTTCCCATTTCTTAATGTAGCAAGTAATTGTTCTAAATTATATTTTCTCGCAATGTGAAATAAGCTTTTCCCTGGTTCTCCTTCATACTTCTGAAAAAGATCCAATATAATAGGTCGATTTTCTTGATGAAATTTATCTATTTTATAAAAACTTTGTTTAGTCAATTTTTCAGTTATTTTTATATACATTTGTTTATTCTGTTCTCTTATTAAAAATCGTTCTTTTGATTCTTGAGGAAAAACATCTAAAAAAATAATAATATCGGCTTTACTAAAACGTACATCATATGTATCAAGATATCCCCATCCCTCAATAACCCAACTTGCTGTATTTAACACCTTTTCCAACCTTTTTTTAAAATATCTCTTTCTTTGCCGAATTTGCGTTATTTTTCTCATTTTAGGTTCTCTAAACCACAAATCTAAATGATGGATAGGTATATGTAATTTTTCACTTAACTGTGTAGCTAGTGTAGTTTTACCAGAACAATAATTTCCTAATATAACAATTTTATACACAAATATCACCTCAATTCATGTATAAAATTAAATCAAGCTATTTATTACCATTTCTATACATTCAATTATGCTCGTTACGTACAAAACATCGTGAATCTTAATTCAAAAAGCTATCCAACAAATGACTTGCTGGATAGCTTTTTAACTGTTACTTATTTTCTTATAACAAATTTAATAGTAACTTGAACCGATTCTCCTTCTATACTAACTATCTGCACAACAGCTGAATCCTCTCCTATAAAGTTTACGTTAGGGATGTAAATAAACTCGCCTGTCTCCGTATTAAGTTTAAATTTACCATTCTTCGTCCCTTTGACGATTTGATATTTAAGAGGTAGGTTTTTGACTGTACAAGCATCGATTTCACCACATATTTTCTTGTTAATGGTTCCTTTTATACATTGATCAGATACCTTTATAGGACATTTACCTTTTGATTTAGTTTTGCGTGGATCTCGCAACGATTTCTTTTTAGTATTAGATTTACCAGGAACTGGTGTGGGTGCCGGCGACACTCTTCTTTCCACGATGAAAGTAAGTGCTGCTTCACTTGAAGCTCCATCCGAATTAGTAACTCTTATAATCACCGTATCGGTCCCCACAAAATTAACATTAGGGACATAAATGAACTGGCCTGTATTCTGATTAATTCTAAACTGGCCGTTTTGAGGACCTGTTATAGCTTGATAAGTTAGTGGTAAAGAATTTGGATCAATAGCAATGAGCTGACCAGTAGTAAGGGTATTAACAAATAACTTAATTACTTGCCCTACCACATTAGGAGGCTGAGGGTCTCTGCCTACTACAACTGTTACCACTACGAGTAATTCTGTTCCTAAATCATCTCGTACTAATACAGTAAAAGTGTCTGTTCCTACAAAATTAGGTGCAGGCTGGTAGACAAACCTTCCATTGGAATCAACGGTTACGCTACCACTTAAAGGAGCTGTTGCTAGTGTGTAATTTAATGGACGTTCTAGCAAATTAGTTACCTGAATATTACCAACCACTTGAACACCCTGCAAAGTAGCAAAGGTATTATTTCCTGGAGTAATTATATTATTGCTTGCAGTAGAATTAATGGTAACAATTGAAAACGCTTGTTGTCCGTCACTGTTTCTTACAGATACCACAAATTGATCCTGACCAATAAATCCTAAATTTGGTGTATAACTAAACGTTCCATCTGATCGTAGTACAAGTACTCCATTTGTTGGTGGGGTAGCCACAGCAAAGGTAAGAGGTCTTCCAAGTGCATCTGTTGCGATGATTTGGCTTTCAATAATTTGACCAGTTGGTGTGGTTAAAAGCTGATTTTCAACTGTAATTGGATCATTAACTCCCTGAATCAAAACAGTAACACTAGTTGTTGCTGACTGACCAAGATTATTTGTAACAATTACTGTGAAAGAATCTATACCAGTAAATCCTGGATTCGACGTATAGCTAAATGAACCGTCCGGATTAAAATTCACTGTTCCGTTTGCTGGTAGACTCTGAACTTGGTAGGTTAATGGATTACCCAATGCATCCACTGCCGTAACCTGACCGGTAACAGGTTGATTCGTTACTCCTTGAAGCGTAAGAGGGTTAACAACAATGCTATCTTGTTGTTCTTGAACAACTATCCGCACAATACCAATTGCAGAGTCGCCTCTGTCATTTTGAATTAATACAGTAAAACTATCTACTCCAAAAAATGCTGGACTTGGTGTATAGCTAAACGTTCCATCTGCATTTACCACAGCTGCTCCATTGGATGGAGATGCATTTAAAGAAAATCTAATTGGTCTCCCAAGATTATCAGTAGCCGATATCGTCCCTGAGACAGTTACACCTTGCTGAGTCTGTACTGTGATGTCTTGTGGTGTAATAGTACTTTGAACCGGATCAATTATAATTGAAACTGAAGCAATTGCTTGATCTCCTTGATCATTTTGAACCAGAACGTCAAATTGATCTGTTCCACTCACACCAGGAGTCGGTGTATAAACAAACGTTCCATCTGGATTTAAAATAACCGTTCCATAAGCAGGGAGATTGTTAAGGGTGTAGGTTAGTGGCCTATTTAGCTGATCTCGAACTGAAAGTTCACCATTTACACTCTGCCCTTCTACTGTTCGAACAATGGTATTACTGGCTACAATTTGATTAGCCAATTGTGTAACAGTTATTTGAACCGTAGTAGCTGCATTTAAACCCGTTTCGTTTTGAACAGACACTGTAAAAGAATCCGTTCCGACGAATCCTGGATTTGGGGTATACGTAAAAGTGCCGTCTGGGTTTAGTATTAAAATTCCATTCACTGGTCCGCCAAGTAAGGTATAAGTTAATGCTTCTCCTTGTGGGTCAATAGCTACAATACTTCCTGTTACAGGCTGCTGTTCGGTTGTTGATAGTGCTTGATTAGCTACAATTGGCGCCTGTTCTATCGGTCCCTGAGTGACAACAGAAATAGTTGCAACAGCTGTATTGCCAAGAACATCGCTTACAAGTACTTGAAATTGATCTGTTCCAAAGAATCCAGTATTTGGCGTATAGATAAATGTCCCATCTGGGTTAACTATGACAGATCCACTATTTGGATTAGACGTAAGCGTATAAAACAATTGGTTTCCACTCAAATTTGTAGCACTTACTTGCCCAGAAACTGGCGTATTGAATAAAGTCGTTATTTCACTATTTACCACTGAAATTCTGTCTCCTACTACTACTGTCACAACAGCATTAGCAATACTTTGATTTCCAGCTGAATCTATAACAACGATATCAAAGATATCTTCTCCTGTGAATCCAGGATTGGGCGTATAAACTAAAGTTCCATCTTGATTTAATACAACAGTTCCATTTGATGGCGGAATGGCTACAGCATAACTTAATGGAGAGCCTGCTGGATTCACAGTAGCAATAGACCCACTTACAGGTTGATTTGCTAAAGTAGTTAAAGTTAGCCCTTCAGCGCTAATCGGTAAATCTTGAGACTGAACTTCTACAGTAATAGTTCCAAACCCCTGGTTTCCAAGAGGATCTCTGGCAAAAACAGAGAATGAATCTGTTCCTACAAAACTTGGGTTCGGCGTGTACGTAAATGTTCCATCTGAATTAATAATGGCAGTACCATTAAGTGGTGCTAAATTTAGACCATATACTAGTGGATCTCCTTCAGGGTCAAAGGCAGGAACTTGCCCTGTTACAAACTGACCCTGTACAGTTGATAGTGATAAATCTACGACAATCGGTGGTTGGTTCACTCGAATTACACTGATAGTTACAAGAGATTGTGCACTAGCTCCACGACTATCCCTTACCTCCACTGTGAAAGAATCCAAACCAATAAAATTAGGATTTGGGGTATATAAAAAGGTACCATCTGGATTTACCACAGCTGTTCCATTAAAAGGAGTACCCGATAAACTAAAAATGAGTAAATTATCGTCTGGATCTGTGGCAAAAACTTGCCCACTAATTGCTACATTTTCTATAGTCTGAAGGATAACATCACTTGTAATTGGCGAACTGTTCACGTCGATAACTGTAACATTTACAATAGACACTGCTGTGAGACCTGTTGAATCTTCTACAATAACCGTAAATAAATCTGGACCTACATAATTAGAATTAGGTGAATATATAAAACTGCCATCTATATTTACTACGGCGCTTCCATTGACTGGAGAAGTGCCTAAACGATAAGTGAGCAAATCCCCATTCGGATCGCTTCCTACTACCTGGCCAGTTACAGATTGATTTTCAGGAGTAGTAATCGAATAATTTGGGACAGTAGGTAGTTGTTCAACTGGAATAACAACAACAAATATGTTTGTGATGATAAATTCTCCTGCTGCATTGGCTATACGCACAGTAAACGTGTCGTTTCCAGTGTAATTTTCATTTGGCGTGTACGTAAACGTTCCATCACCATTGACCACTGCCACTCCATTGGTCGGTGGATCCTGTAACGCATACGTGAGCACTCCTCCATCTGGGTCAGTTGCTACAATTTGGCTAGTAACAGGTGTTTCTTCAAGGGTAACAATCGTAATCTCGTTTGGACCTACTGGTGGATCATTTACTGGTAGAATCGTAATTGTAATTGTGGAAATGGCCGTGCCTCCCTGGCCATCACTTACCACCACACTAAAGCTATCTACTCCATTATAATTCTCATTTGGCGTATAGCTATAGCTGCCGTCTGGATTTACTACCACCGTCCCATTTGCTGGACCTGCCAGTAACCCGTACGTCAGTGGGTTTCCGTCTACATCCGTTGCTACCACTTGGCTATTCAAACTCGTATCTTCATTAATCACAAACGCGTAGTCTGGCACCACTGGTGCATCGTTCACTGGCGTGACTATTACTAGTACGTTCGTCACTATGAACGCACCCGACGGATCGCTTATTAGGACTGTGAACGTATCATTTCCAGTGTAATTTTCATTTGGTGTGTACGTGAACGTTCCATCACCATTGACCACTGCCACTCCATTTGTTGGTGGGTCCTGTAACGTGTACGTCAGTACTTCTCCATCTGGATCAGTGGCTACGATTTGGTTAGTAACAGGTGTTTCTTCAGGGGTAACAATCGTAATTTCGTTTGGACCTACTGGCGGATCATTTACTGGTAGAATTGTAACTGTAATTGTGGAAATGGCCGTGCCTCCCTGGCCATCACTTACCACCACACTAAAACTATCCACTCCGTTGTAATTTTCATTTGGCGTATAGCTATAGCTGCCGTCTGGATTTACTACCACCGTCCCATTTGCTGGACCTACTAGTAACCCGTACGTCAGTGGATTTCCGTCTACATCCGTTGCCACCACTTGGCTATTCAAACTCGTGTCTTCGTTGATCACAAACGCGTAGTCTGGCACCACTGGTGCATCGTTCACTGGCGTGACTATTACTAGTACGTTCGTCACTATAAACGCACCCGACGGGTCGCTTATTAGGACTGTGAACGTATCATTTCCAGTGTAATTTTCATTTGGCGTGTACGTGAACGTTCCATCACCATTGACCACTGCCACTCCATTTGTCGGTGGGTCCTGCAACGCATACGTCAGTACTTCTCCATCTGGGTCAAACGCTGTAATTTGATTAGATATGGATGTATCTTCATTAGTGACCAACGTCACTACCACTGGGCCTACTGGTGGATCATTTACGGGCTGAATCGTAATTGTGATGGTAGAAATGGCTGTTCCTCCTTGGCCATCGCTTACCACGACACTAAAGCTATCCACTCCATTGTAATTTTCATTTGGCGTATAGCTATAGCTGCCGTCTGGATTTACTACCACCGTCCCATTTGCTGGACCTGTCAGTAACCCGTACGTTAGTGGGTTTCCGTCCACATCCGTTGCCACCACTCGGCTATTCAAACTCGTGTCTTCGTTGATCACAAACGCGTAGTCTGGCACCACTGGTGCATCGTTCACTGGGATGACTGTTACTAATACATTCGTCACTATAAACGCACCCGACGGGTCGCTTATTAGGACTGTGAACGTATCATTTCCAGTGTAATTTTCATTTGGCGTGTACGTGAACGTTCCATCACCATTGACCACTGCCACTCCATTTGTCGGTGGGTCCTGCAACGCATACGTCAGTACTTCTCCATCTGGGTCAAACGCTGTAATTTGATTAGATATGGATGTATCTTCATTAGTGACCAACGTCACTACCACTGGGCCTACTGGTGGATCATTTACGGGCTGAATCGTAATTGTGATGGTAGAAATGGCTGTTCCTCCTTGGCCATCGCTTACCACGACACTAAAGCTATCCACTCCATTGTAATTTTCATTTGGCGTATAGCTATAGCTGCCGTCTGGATTTACTACCACCGTCCCATTTGCTGGACCTGTCAGTAACCCGTACGTTAGTGGGTTTCCGTCCACATCCGTTGCCACCACTCGGCTATTCAAACTCGTGTCTTCGTTGATCACAAACGCGTAGTCTGGCACCACTGGTGCATCGTTCACTGGGATGACTGTTACTAATACATTCGTCACTATAAACGCACCCGACGGGTCGCTTATTAGGACTGTGAACGTATCATTTCCAGTGTAATTTTCATTTGGCGTGTACGTGAACGTTCCATCACCATTGACCACTGCCACTCCATTTGTCGGTGGGTCCTGCAACGCATACGTCAGTACTTCTCCATCTGGGTCAAACGCTGTAATTTGATTAGATATGGATGTATCTTCATTAGTGACCAACGTCACTACCACTGGGCCTACTGGTGGATCATTTACGGGCTGAATCGTAATTGTGATGGTAGAAATGGCTGTTCCTCCTTGGCCATCGCTTACCACGACACTAAAGCTATCCACTCCATTGTAATTTTCATTTGGCGTATAGCTGTAGCTGCCGTCTGGATTTACTACCACCGTCCCATTTGCTGGACCTGTCAGTAACCCGTACGTTAGTGGGTTTCCGTCCACATCCGTTGCCACCACTCGGCTATTCAAACTCGTGTCTTCGTTGATCACAAACGCGTAGTCTGGCACCACTGGTGCATCGTTCACTGGCGTGACTATTACTAGTACGTTTGTCACTATGAACGCACCCGACGGGTCGCTTATTAGGACTGTGAACGTATCATTTCCAATGTAATTTTCATTTGGTGTGTACGTGAACGTTCCATCACCATTGACCACTGCCACTCCATTTGTCGGTGGATCCTGTAACGTGTACGTCAGTACTTCTCCATCTGGGTCAGTCGCTACGATTTGGCTAGTAACAGGTGTTTCTTCAGGTGTAACAATCGTAATTTCGTTTGGACCTACTGGCGGATCATTTACGGGCAGAATTGTAATTGTAATCGTAGAAATGGCCGTGCCTCCTTGGCCGTCTGACACCAATGCCGTAAACTGATCTATCCCATTAAAATCAGCATTTGGGGTATACGTGTACATCCCATCTAAGCTTACGTTTACTATTCCATTTACTGGAGCATTTTGTAGCGAATAAGTCAGTGGATTGCCATCAATATCAGTGGCAATTACCATAGAAGTTACTGATGTGTCTTCATTCGTTGTCAACTGATAATTAGGAACAATCGGAGGATCATTTATTGGAATAACTGTAACGATAACTGAAGAAGTAGCATTTCCTCCTAAATTATCAGTTATATATACTACGAACGCATCTGAACCGGTAAAGTTTGCATTCGGTGTATACGTAAATATTCCTGTATCAGAATCAATTGTTACTACTCCATTAATAGGTTGATTTTCAATAGTATAAACAAGTGGATTTCCATTTACATTAGTAGCAATTATTTGATTTATTACTGGTGTGTCTTCATCAGTAGAGATTTGCAAATCTTGTGAAGCCGTAGTTCCATTTGTTTCAAGTACGCTTACAAAAATAGTTGATAGTGCAGTGGCTCCTTCTGGGTCTGTTATTAGTATGGTAAATTGATCATTACCTATAAAATCGTTATTAGGTGTATAAATGAATGTACCATCTTGACTTATAACAGCATTACCGTTATTTGGAACTAATTGCAGAGTATAGGTTAGAGTAACGTTGTCGGGATCTGAAGCAGGTATGCTGCTTGTAACAGGAAGGTTAATGGTCGTTGTAACAGATCTATCTCCTCCTACTGGCGGATCGTTTACTGGGACAATCGTTAAGGTTACAGTAGAAAGAGAAGTTCCTCCTTTCCCGTCTGACACCAGCACACCAAAAGTATCCATTCCGGTGTAATTTAAATTTGGTGTATAAGTAAATACTCCGTTTGCCCCTAATACAACACTTCCATTTGACGGAGGCGGATTTAGTAGAGTAAATGTCAAAGGATCCCCATCAGGATCAAAAGCTGGAATTTGATTTGTAAGGGGTGTATCTTCATTAATTGTAAATGCTAAATCAGCGGTGATTGGAGGGTCATTCACTGGAATTACGTTTATTGTAACGGTCGAAACTGCCGTTCCCCCCTGACCATCTGACACCAATACCGTAAATTGATCTGTCCCATTGAAATTTAGGTTTGGTTGATAACTAAACGTTCCATCTGCGTTCACGGCAGCTATTCCATTTGTTGGACCATTTTGCAGCTGGTAACTAAGAGGATTTCCATCCACATCCGTTCCTACCACTGCTCCTACCACAGGGCTGTCTTCTTGCGTACTAAACGTGTAATTTGGCACCGTTGGTGCATCATTCACTGGCGTGACTATTACCGTCACCGTTGAAACCGCCGCGCCTCCTTGGCCATCTGACACCAACACAGTAAACTGATCCGTCCCATTAAAGTTCAGGTTCGGCTGGTAGCTAAACGTTCCATCTGCATTCACCACGGCTACTCCGTTGCCGGGTGCCGTTTGCAAACTAAACGTTAACGGGTTGCCATCAGGATCCATCGCCACTATTTGATTGATTAACGTGCTATCTTCTGCAATCGTAAAGCTCACATTAGACGTAATCGGGGGATCATTGACAGGAATGACATTGATGGTCACTGTTGAAACCGCCGTGCCTCCCTGGCCATCGGACACCAATACCGTAAATTGATCCGTCCCATTGAAATTTAGGTTTGGTTGATAACTAAACGTTCCATCTGCATTCACGGCAGCTATTCCATTTGTTGGACCATTTTGCAGCTGGTAACTAAGAGGATTTCCATCCACATCCGTTCCTACCACTGCTCCTACCACAGGGCTGTCTTCTTGCGTACTAAACGTGTAATTTGGCACCGTTGGTGCATCATTCACTGGCGTGACTATTACCGTCACCGTTGAAACCGCCGTGCCTCCTTGGCCATCTGACACCAACACGGTAAACTGATCCGTCCCATTAAAGTTCAGGTTCGGCTGGTAGCTAAACGTTCCATCTGCATTCACCACGGCTACTCCGTTGCCCGGTGCTGTTTGAAGGCTAAACGTTAACGGATTTCCATCAGGATCCACCGCCACTATTTGATTGATTAACGTGCTATCTTCTGCAATCGTAAAGCTCACATTAGACGTAATCGGGGGATCATTGACAGGAATGACATTGATGGTCACTGTTGAAACCGCCGTGCCTCCCTGGCCATCGGACACCAATACCGTAAATTGATCCGTCCCATTGAAATTTAGGTTTGGTTGATAACTAAACGTTCCATCTGCATTCACCACGGCTACTCCGTTTGTTGGACCATTTTGCAGCTGGTAACTAAGAGGATTTCTATCCACATCCGTTCCTACCACTGCTCCTACCACAGGGCTGTCTTCTTGCGTACTAAACGTGTAATTTGGCACCGTTGGTGCATCATTCACTGGCGTGACTATTACCGTCACCGTTGAAACCGCCGTGCCTCCTTGGCCATCTGACACCAACACGGTAAACTGATCCGTCCCATTAAAGTTCAGGTTCGGCTGGTAGCTAAACGTTCCATCTGCATTCACCACGGCTACTCCGTTGCCCGGTGCTGTTTGAAGGCTAAACGTTAACGGATTTCCATCAGGATCCACCGCCACTATTTGATTGATTAACGTGCTATCTTCTGCAATCGTAAAGCTCACATTAGACGTAATCGGGGGATCATTGACAGGAATGACATTGATGGTCACTGTTGAAACCGCCGTGCCTCCCTGGCCATCGGACACCAATACCGTAAATTGATCCGTCCCATTGAAATTTAGGTTTGGTTGATAACTAAACGTTCCATCTGCATTCACCACGGCTACTCCGTTTGTTGGACCATTTTGCAGCTGGTAACTAAGAGGATTTCCATCCACGTCCGTTCCTACCACTGCTCCTACTACAGGGCTATCCTCCTGCGTACTGAACGTGTAGTTTGGCACCGTCGGTGCATCATTCACTGGCGTGACTGTTACCGTCACCGTTGAAACCGCCGTGCCTCCTTGGCCATCTGACACCAATACCGTGAATTGATCCGTCCCATTAAAGTTCAGGTTCGGCTGATAACTAAACGTTCCATCTGCATTCACTACGGCTACTCCGTTTCCGGGTGCCGTTTGTAAGCTAAACGTTAACGAGTTGCCATCAGGATCCACCGCCACTATTTGATTGATTAACGTGCTATCTTCTGCAATCGTAAAGCTCACATTAGACGTAATCGGGGGATCATTGACAGGAATGACATTGATGGTCACTGTTGAAACCGCCGTGCCTCCCTGGCCATCGGACACCAATACCGTAAATTGATCCGTCCCATTGAAATTTAGGTTTGGTTGATAACTAAACGTTCCATCTGCATTCACCACGGCTACTCCGTTTGTTGGACCATTTTGCAGCTGGTAACTAAGAGGATTTCCATCCACGTCCGTTCCTACCACTGCTCCTACTACAGGGCTATCCTCCTGCGTACTGAACGTGTAGTTTGGCACCGTCGGTGCATCATTCACTGGCGTGACTGTTACCGTTACCGTTGAAACCGCCGTGCCTCCCTGGCCATCGGACACCAGTACTGTAAACTGATCTGTCCCATTAAAGTTCAGGTTCGGCTGGTAGCTAAACGTTCCATCTGCATTCACCACGGCTACTCCGTTTCCGGGTGCCGTTTGTAAGCTAAACGTTAACGGGTTGCCATCAGGATCCACCGCCACTATTTGATTGATTAACGTGCTATCTTCTGCAATCGTAAAGCTCACATTAGACGTAATCGGGGGATCATTGACAGGAATGACATTGATGGTTACCGTTGAAACCGCCGTGCCTCCTTGGCCGTCTGACACCAATACCGTAAACTGATCCGTCCCATTAAAGTTCAGGTTCGGCTGGTAGCTAAACGTTCCATCTGCATTCACGGCAGCTATTCCATTTGTTGGACCATTTTGCAGCTGATAACTAAGAGGGTTTCCATCCACGTCTGTTCCTACCACTGCTCCTACCACAGGACTGTCTTCTTGCGTACTAAATGTGTAATTTGGCACCGTCGGTGCATCGTTCACCGGCGTTACTGTCACTGTTACTGTCGAAACCGCCGTGCCTCCTTGACCATCTGAGACCAACACGGTAAACTGATCGCTTCCGTTGAAGTTTAAATTTGGGGTATACGTGTAAGCTCCACTATTAGTTACGATAACTGTTCCGTTTGTTGGTGGAGATTGTAATTGGAAGGTAAGTAAGTTACCATCTACATCTGTAGCTTGTATCTGACCAACTAAAGGGGTATCTTCATTAGTGATAACTGCATAGTTTTGAGTAACAGGATTATCGTTTACAGGCGTATTGATTATGGTAACTACAGAGGTAGCTGTTCCTCCTTGCCCATCGTCTACAATAACTGTAAATTGATCCGTTCCGTTAAAGTTTAAATTTGGGGTATAGACAAATTGGCCATTAGGATTAACAGTTACTATTCCATTAGTCGGCCTCGTACCAACACGATAAGTTAGAGGATTCCCATCAATATCACTGCCAATGACTGTTCCAATTGCTACAGTATCCTCAGGATTTGTAACAGTATAATTGGGAACTGTAGGAGGAGTGTTGATAGCTGTTACGCTATTTACAGGAGAAGCACCTGATCCTGTTAATACATTTCCTGGTGTACTTTCAAATTGATAATTAACAAAAACTTGATTACCTAGAGAAGAAATTGATGTCAGAGGGCCAACTACTCTAACCTGATATGTCAAAATCCGAGTTTGATTAATATTTAATGTACCAAGCGACAAACCATTTCGGATATCTGCATTTGTCTGAATAACCCCATCTACTTGCAAACTATTAGGGATAAAGGTTGTTGCTGAAGACAATGGATCCGTAGCTATTAGAACATTGGCAGAAGCCGTTCCAGTATTACTTACTTGAACCGTATAAGTAATAATATCTCCTGTTCGAGCAGACGTAACATTAGCAGACTTTGATACATTTAAAACAGGTGCGTTAATATCTACTTGAAGAGCTAAAGCACTAATAACATAAGTATCTCCACTGGTTGTTCCACGTACGACGGCACTGGTTTGGTTGTTTGATAAACGAGCTGAGACGTCAATATTAGTAATGTCCCACCCCTGCCTCGCACCGGATAAGTTGCTTCCCGGTGTACTATTTAAACTGCCAAATTGTCCACTTGTATCTAATACACCACTGTCATTATTAACCTGAGAAGCAAAAAAGTTATTTATAGGATTATTCGGTCCCGAAACTGGTTGCAAATTTGCAGTAGTAGGACCAAATTGCAGCTGATCACCCACTATAGCTGAATCGCCTTCAATAGCACTTACTAATAATCTACCACTGACTGTTCCTGAAGTAGGCGTACCAAACCCAGTTACAGCTGCAGTAGAGCTTCCTGTAGATGAACTGGTCAATTCTGCTCCAACAAAAATAGACAAGTTTCGAGATTTCTGTAATGGATCAGCATATACTACGGCCAATGTCCACCCAGCTGCATTTGCATTGTTTTCTGTTGTACTTTGTGTTCCAGGAACACCCTGTACTGAATACGTACCTGCCTGAGAAATCAAATTTGTCACATTTGCACTACGGACATAGTAAAAGCTTGAAGTTGTTAAGGTAAAACGCGTAGCTGTGTCTGGCTGTACACTAACTGTTCTAGTAGGAGTAATAAAAGTCACAGCATTATTTAAAGCTGCGCTAACATCTTCTCCACCATAAAGATAGCTTCCACCCCATATTAATTCTGCATAAAGAATTTGAGTAGTGGTAGATGGGAGCCTTAGCACTGCACTAGAAGAGTTTTGCAAATAGTTTGCAGTAGTCCCCGTAGGAAATGATCCATCTACGGAACTTGGGTTTACACTGAAAAATGTTCCTATTGACCCTGCTGTTCCAGGAGCGTTAGCATTAGCTTGCTTATTTAAGCCAAAAGTGTTGCCTGTAAATGTAACAGCCCCATTAGCATTTGTTAAAAACCGATTAACATATGGCATTTACTCACCTCTTATAACAAAATAAATCGTAACAGTATATGTAAAGTACCAATAGAAATGTGTATATAGACCCGTCTTGTTTTAGGTACAAGAGATAAAATTTTTCGGATTTTTAAATCTTAACAACACTCATTCTGACTTAAAATATGTATAAATAATATTATTTGTTTTCTAATCTAGGAGTCTAAAAAGTTATAAAATAGCTTACTATCCCCGTTTCGCTGAACTTCTTTTCTACGCTCAATAACAAATATTCCTCGAACTGTTCCAAAAAAGTAAGCTGCAAAATTAGTTTTTATACGATTTCTTTTATAAGCAAAAACCGTCTCTTTAAATGCTTGAACAGGAAGAAAACTTACATCTTCCAAAGGCTTTTCTAAAGGGCTCGCTTTGTAAGCTAGTCGAACTTTCCCCCATAAATCATAAATATCATCTGCACAAGGAAAAAAAGGTCTCACAGTATCTTTAAAAGCTTTTGGAATAAAAGACGGTACATAATCTGACAAGAGCTTAAAATTAACATCATTACGTATATATTTATTTAAATCTTTTAAAGATAAATTATAGGTAGACTGTTTTTTTGTCTCTTTACTCTTACTCTCCCAAGCGATTTCAGCATTTTCTGTTTTAACATCTGCTTCAACATCAGCTTCTAAATCAAGCTGTAAATATTTAACCCAATGATTAAAATAAGGGTGATTTGCAAATAAGTGTACTGGATTCCCTTTTCCATTGTTACGAGGGCAGCGACGATATACAGTAATAATTTGTCCTTGTTTTCGTAGTTCTTTTAAATGACGATCGATTGTTCCTTTTGACTTTTCGTAGGTTTTACCTAAATATGTACTACCAGGAAAGCAAAATCCTTTTTCCGCAGCAAACCAACAAAGCCGGTCTAAAGCTTTTCTAGTTCCTTCGTGGAGACGATAAAATTTTTCTCCGTACAGATTGATAATTTCTTTAAGTAATTTTCGTTTCATTGATTGATGTTGAGAACGGTTTTCTATGAAACTCTGATAATTTTTCATATAATCAAATTCTTCTGTTGTAAGTATACGTGTAGTAGACATTAGTCTATCCTCTCCTTTTCAGGAACAAAAAAAGACATCGCATCCCAGAAAATAGGAAAACGATGTCGGATTTTTTAATAGACTACGCCCTTGAAATAAATCTAATTATCCGATAAAATAAAGGCGTAACTAAATTTATGTATTAGGACTTCGACAGGTGTTTCCCCTAGGTGTTTTAGGGTTAACGGTGTAAGGGTGTTGGCGCACCACTTGCACACGTTGGAGTCTTTTTATATTCCGCACTGTTTTGGTGACTCTATTATACCGTCTATTAATCTTATAATTCAATAAGAATTCATGAACTTCTCATAAAACCTCTGTATTTTAACTATGATTAAAAGTTACTTCGTTTGGATATACTCCTAATATTCTAAAAAACTCCCTACAAATGTATCCTTTTACTTAATTATTAATCTGGAAAATTATAAAATAAAACAACTACTACTCTCTTATGTTGTTTTACTGTTTTATATATTGTTTTATATATTTGTTTTATTGTTTTATTGTTTTAGAGGGCCCATAAACACTGATATTACAACGTTTATAAGCCTAAACTATCACTAATTTTGCGCGAACTATCACTAATTTTGCGCGAACTATCACTAATTTTGCGTGAAACTATCACTAATTTTGCGTGAAACTATCACTAATTTTGCGCGAACTATCACTAATTTTGCGTTAAAAATGCAAATATGGCTTAAGTATCACTAATTTTGCGTGGACAATCTAGATGTGCTTTAAGTATCACTAATTTTGCGTGAAAAATGCAGACATGCCTCAACTATCACCAATTTTGCGTATTAAAATGAAGATTGAGTTTAATAAATCAAGAATGAGTAAGGTTTCTAAAGTTAACAAACTTCATGAAGTATCACTAATTTTGCGTGATATTTAATTTCTAGGGACAGGTTGCTCTTTAACATGCAATTTACACAGTATCACTTTTATGATATTTTAGTGATAGTTTAGAAAAATATGGAGGATTTT
>NZ_JAZAQH010000004.1:0-16009 GCF_036227845.1 Priestia sp. LL-8
TATTTCCTAAAAAACGGATGGAAATGTTAGATTACGTGATTTATAACCTTGTTGCTACAGGCATTCAAGCGATTCACTCCAAAACACTTATGGAAAAGTTTGATGTATCTCAAAGTACCGTTTCTCGCTTTGTGAAATCGTTAAAGGAAACACCCTTTATAATTGTGGCCCGTTATATCAAAGAAGATACGACAGGTGCTCATCCTGATAGCTATGTGTTTATCCTTAAAAGCCATACGAATTTTGATCAAATTTGTGAAGAAATCTTTTTTGCACACGATACAACAGGTATTCAAACGCTTCAACAAGAAGAAATGACAACTCCTGTGACAACTCCTGTGACAAGTCCAGAAAGTGCCGAAAACGTTGATACACCAGGCTTTGAGGGCGAAAAAACGTCGTCCCCCATTATTAACCTTGATTTACCTAAAAAGCATTTAAATAATCATTTAATATCTGATTCACAGTCATTTGCTTATATCAAAGGTGTACCTAAGAAAGTAAATAACGTGTATGCAGGTAAATATGGTCATCAACTTAAAGACTTTTATGCTCGTATTCAAAATGCTGCAAAAGCAGTAAAACGAGATACAGAGATTGAGATTGTCAAAGAACAAGTACATGAAGTGGCTTATACAGCCATTGTTGGTTTAGATAAATATGTCCATGAAGCGAATCACAAGGGTACTACCCTATCACTGGATGACATGTGCCGTCTTGTTTATCAAATTGCATTCAATCAATTTACAAATCTACTAAAAGGGAATACAGAACAACAAACATCTGAGTCAGACATACATACTGAAGCTAAGACAGCTTTATTTACGCCTAAACATATCATCCGTAAGGAATTGGTTCCTGCTTGGTTACAAACTGAACAGGAGCAAAATGAGTATACACAAGAAGAAACTATTTCTTTGGATCAACAGCTTGAAATGATTCAATTAAAGCAAGATTTAGGGCAAGAACTAACACCAGAAGAAGAAACCTTGTTGCAGGAGCATAGCTCTATCTACAGCTTGCTAGAAATGGCCCAGTTAAAACAGGAATTAGAAGAAAACTTAACGCCAAAGGAGCAAAAATGTTTACTTCATCATGAGCAGTTAAAAGAGACAGATTCTTGGTCAAAAAAAGCAGCAATCTCTTAGATACTGATGTTTGAATATATGCTGTTTATTTAGAATAAGGTTTTAAATAAACAGCATGTAGGTATTTATGCTGAGGAGAATACAACAGTAGCAATATCACGTTAATCAAGAGAGACTGGGAAGATAAAAAAAGATTATTCTGCAAGAAAAAGTCTTAATTTAGGGAGAACTAACTTTGGATATTTCAATTAATAAATGAAGGCATGATTGGTTGAAATATTCTATTTCATTGCAGTTCTCCGGAATAAAAAGACATAAAAGAAGCTAATATATTGTAGGGTGTTTTAGCAATAAAGCAATTGGTAGTGAAGATGTAGCAATTGGGGAATATTGAAAGGATTATTAGCCCGTTATCCTAACGTCTTTTAATACAACAAAAGATTATTTAGATTCAAAACCTTAATTCATTGAGTTTCCAGTTTTTATTGAATAACAGAACTAAGAAACTTTTGATTATGCCTAACATGAGGATTATTTGGAACAAATGAAGCAGCAATATCATTATGCTTTTTAGCATTTTGGAAATCACTTAATTTGCTATAGCATAAACAAAGTTGCAGATGAGGAAGCCACGTGTAACAAGCACGGTTAATAAAGGGGCTCTTTGTTTCAGGAATCTCCACAACGGTTGCAAGTTTATACCAGGAGATTGCTTGTTGAATATCACTCTGTTGTAAATATGAGAATCCCAACCGACAACAATTTTCACCTCGGGGCGCATCGTATTGAAAGGAATCTATACAGCTTTTAATAGCATTAGGCCAATTTTCCAAATGGATATAGCAATCTGCTATCTTACCACAAGCTTCGATATTATCTTCAATCCATCCCTTTTTACCATTCAGGAATCTTTGATACCATTCAATTGCCTTTTCATAAATACAATGGTCTTTACATTCGTTTGCATAATAGTATTGATCCCTAGGTGAGAATAGTTTCCCAGCCTTTAATGCCTTTTCATAAATTCTTAAGTTGCGATCGCTGTGAGTTTTCTCTTTTTGATGTGTAATGGCTATATCGGAATGAAGAATATTCCCGCCTACTTCTAAATATTCATGGACAAAGCCATGCCATTTAAATTGTTTTTCTCGCTTAACCAGACGGTTTCTACGTGAACTAAAACTAGGATTTCCATTTTGATCAAAAGTAAGATGATAGGCCATAGAAATAGCATCTATGTCGTGGGTGAGAGTTTGTTTTAGTGTTAAGAACTTTGTAATGTTTTCTTCAGTTACAATATCATCTGCATCTAACCATAAAATATAATCTTTTGTTGCCTTAGAAAAGGCAAAATTTCGTGCAGCTGAAAAGTCATCAACCCATTTAAAATCATAGATACAATTTGTAAATGCACTTACAATTTTCTTTGTATGGTCCGTAGAACCTGTATCAACAATAATGATTTCATCAACGATGGGTTTTACCGACATCAAACAACGATCTACCACTGCCTCTTCATTCTTTACAATCATACACAGACTGATTGATAGAGAATCAGTTTTACTCATTCTTTCACTCCCTTTATACTGCAATACTCACATTTTAAATATGTACTTTCATGTGAGCAGGAACAAATTTGGATTATTGCAGGTGATATAAAGATATATCTGCGTTTGATAAGGTTAATTAAATAACATTTATAATGAACACGAATAAAGGTATGGATTTTAAGCCATTAAAAATTTAATAAGGGGACGTGTTTGTAATTCTTTTTTTGATTCTCTTATAGGTTTAATAGCTCGTAATTCTACAACCATTTCGCTTACAACGTTTCTCTTTTTCATCACGTCCTCATATATCTCGTGAAATGATTTGTCCTTATATACAGCTTCACTAACAAGTAAAGAGATTTTTTCTGTTTTCCAGTCACCTCTGTACCCATAATCAGCTCTCCAATAATAAGGTTGCGAAAAATATCCAAAAGAATTTAAAAAATATTGCCTTACATGTGTGGGATCCTCATACGCATCATCACTCGATCCATATGGAAGGCGAAAAACTGCCTTTGCATCATTTTTTGCTACTCTATGAAGTTCTTGCATCATAGGAAGTGTGTGATGAATATGTTCAATTAGATGACTTGCATAAAATTCATCTATACTATGGTCTCCTAAAGGAAGAGGGGTTTCTGAACACCTTTCTAAATCAGCTATAATGTCCACCCCTTGCCTCCCCATAATATCTAGATTTATCCATTCTTTCAAAATAGTCTTTCCACAGCCCAGATGAAGTTTTTTTTCATTAATATTCACTCCTCTTTTTGAACAATTTCTTCGAAAATTGTTTATTGTTCTTTATCGAATGTGTCATAGGATTATATGATGCACCTTTATAGTTTGCTCCAGGACAGACAAGAGAATAAAAAGAAAATAAATTTAGAGATCAAGGTTAATAATCCCATTAATTTTTGATTGAAATACTCAAGATACTCTAAAGTACCAATTAAAATAGAATTCAATGTACAATAATGTTTCAAACACATATTGGTTGAGATCCTATTCTTCTTGAAAATGTACTTCAAAGGATTAAAGACAATTACTATTAGACTAATTACCACTATTGAACCTTGGTTATTTCTTCTTATTTAACAGAAAAACAATGATATTACTTGAATAATATAGTTGTTCGCCGTTACGAGACAAGACAACCTTCCGTAAAGTACGTAGAAGGGAGGGTTTGAATTGGATAAATACACCAGGGAAATTTTTTTGAAAAAGTTACTATTAGCAATCTTACTTAATCCAGTTGAGGGATTGAAATACGAGAATAAAATACCTTGCAAAAAACATCGTAAAAAGTGTTTTCATAAATTACATTACAAATGCTGTTACGGCCCCCAGGGAGCTACGGGAGCCACGGGAGCTACGGGAGCTACGGGAGCTACAGGCGATACAGGAGCTACAGGAGCCACGGGAGCTACAGGCGATACAGGAGCTACGGGAGCTACAGGCGATACAGGAGCCACGGGAGCTACGGGAGCTACAGGCGATACAGGAGCTACAGGAGCTACAGGAACTACGGGAGCCACGGGAGCTACGGGAGCTACGGGAGCTACAGGCGATACAGGAGCCACGGGAGCTACAGGAGCCACGGGAGCTACGGGAGCTACAGGCGATACAGGAGCTACAGGCGATACAGGAACTACAGGAACTACGGGAGCTACAGGAGCTACAGGAGCCACGGGAGCTACAGGAACTACGGGAGCTACAGGAGCCACGGGAGCTACAGGAGCCACGGGAGCTACGGGAGCTACAGGCGATACAGGAGCTACAGGCGATACAGGAGCCACGGGAGCTACGGGAGCTACAGGCGATACAGGAGCTACAGGAGCTACAGGAACTACGGGAGCTACAGGAGCCACGGGAGCTACAGGAGCCACGGGAGCTACGGGAGCTACAGGCGATACAGGAGCTACAGGCGATACAGGAGCCACGGGAGCTACGGGAGCTACAGGCGATACAGGAGCTACAGGAGCTACAGGAACTACGGGAGCCACGGGAGCTACGGGAGCTACAGGCGATACAGGAGCTACAGGCGATACAGGAACTACGGGAGCCACGGGAGCCACGGGAGCCACGGGAGCTACAGGAACTACGGGAGCTACAGGAGCTACAGGAGCTACGGGAGCTACAGGAGCTACAGGAACTACGGGAGCTACAGGAGCTACAGGAACTACGGGAGCTACAGGAGCTACAGGAACTACGGGAGCTACAGGAGCTACAGGAGCTACAGGAGCTACGGGAGCTACCAACCCTACTTCTGTTAACCGCATTTATGTTCCAAATACTAACAGTAACAATGTTTCCGTGATTAATGGTTCCAATAATAGTGTCATTGCTACGATTCCTGTTGGTACTAGTCCAGAAGCAGCAGGAGTGAATTCAACAACAAATCGTATTTATATTGCAAATACGAGCAGCAACAATGTTTCTGTGATTGATGGACTTTCCAATAGCGTCATTGCCACAATTCCTGTTGGTACTAACCCAGAAGGAGCAGGAGTGAATTCAACAACAAATCGTATTTATATTGCAAATACGGGCAGTAACAATGTTTCTGTGATTGATGGACTTTCCAATAGTGTCATTGCTACTACTCCTGTTGGTGCTAACCCAGTAGGAGTAGGGGCGAATCTTTTAACAAACCGCATTTATGTCTCAAATTTCAATAGTAACAGTATTTCTGTGATTGATGGGCTTTCCAACAACGTTATTGCCACAATTCCTGTTGGTATTAATCCATACAGATTAGGAATAAACTCCACAACGAACCGCATTTATGTTGCGAATACAGGTAGTAGCAATGTTTCTGTGATTGATGGACTTTCCAATAACGTCATTGCCACAATTCCTGTTGGTGCTGGTCCAATAGGAGTAGGGGTGAATCCTTTAACAAATCGCATTTATGTCTCGAATAGCAGCAGTTTAAGTAACAGTGTTTCTGTAATCGATGGACTTTCCAATAGCGTCATTACCACAATTCCTGTTGGCACTAATCCAGTAGGAGTAGGGGTGAATCCTTTAACAAATGGGATTTATGTTACAAATGTTACTAGTAACAATGTTTCTGTCATTAGTGGAAATACCAATAGCGTTATCATTACGGTCCCGGTTGGTAACAGTCCCCAAGATGCAGGGGTGAACCCTTAAATAAGTTATATATAATTAAGCTTTCAAGTAGAGGTATAAACTGAAGATTTATAACCGTTATATAACGCTCTTAAAAATTTATAATGGCTTAATGAGGGAGTTATGATATCAGAGGTATACAGAACGCCAAAAACTTATTTGTAACTGACAAATAAAATTAGTTAAACTTAAGTTCAACTTCAAGTAAAGATTGTATTTAAGTAGAGTTAATTGAAGTTATCTGTAAGTTGACTTATGGTTAATCCTAATTAAAAAAGCCTGAATCAATGCCAGGCTTTTCTCTGTTGAAGGTTTTTACATTAATATATTGAATAATCTAGTTATCCAGTCTTTTGTCTATTTTATGGTGAATAAAAATAATTAGGCTTTTATGTTTGCCCTATTTCCCGAATAGACGAGCAAAGAAGCCTTTTTCTTGTTGCTCTTCCCTTGCAGCTGCTACTTCACTTTGAGCAATGAGTAGCATTTCAGCTTTCCTCTCTTTTTGGTGTTCTCTGATATGTTCCAATAGCTTAGTGTCTCTGTTTTTTACATCAAGCCTATGTTCATTTAATTGTTTCTGAAGAGAATCAATCTTTTGACTTTGATCCAGTATTAATTTTTGTTGTTCGGCAAGAGCATGCATAAGCATATCTAATTTTTCATTTGTAATGCTCTTATATTGCTCGTTTTCAGTAGATATTTCCGTAACTCCTGGAGTTATAGAATCTTTCATATATATAGGTATTACACCTTTTATAGCCGTTTCAAGAGTTATACCGGGTTTACTTTTTGCATTTGTAACCCTCCTGAACATTGATATGTTTGTATCGGTGTAAGCTCTGTTTCCCTTTTCATCTTTATGGAATACAAAACCCTCCGTTTCAAAAATTCTAGCGTATTTAGTTACTGTTTGACGTTGAATATTTAGTTGTAATGCCACTTCTCCAGGTGAATAAAGAGCCTCAAATTCTCCTTGTAACCCTCCCATAACTTCAACTCCTTTTATAACGGGATTACAAAATCAGTTATATAACCGATTACAAAATACGTTATAAAATTATTTCGCAACTAAGATTATAACATTCTTTAAAAGTTATTACTTTTCCTGCTGCCTAAAAAGGGAGAATCCAATAGAAACTTCAAATGTGAAGCAAAGGAGTAAGTAAAAGGCTACTAACTGTTAATTAAGATAAATTAGCAAGCATCAACTATTTTACTGGCATGTCCAGTAAAATAAAAAGCAACCTCGGCATTGGTAAATGAACGGGGTCACTTTTTTGTAAAGGTTCATCCATACGTATCCAAGCATGAACGAGTATCGAAAACAAACTATACCATATTATTCATGTATAGGAGATTTTTTATAGTGATGATTATATGTATAAAAGGTGACCTTTTTATTCATTTTTAGGTCATTCAGACCTACGATAAACGCCGTCATATTAAGGATGTATAAAAAGCTGCATAACTCATAAATGAGACCTCTTTCGAATCCTTACTCCCATAAGGGTTCTTTTTTTTTGTGTGTTCCGGAAAGAGACATTATGTAAACTATCTTTGTATGAAATATACATTTCTAAGAATCAAAAATATCACTGTGCAGTTTGAACGGATAGTAATATTTTTATCAATTTATTTTATCTTTTTTATTTTATTATCATTTAGTATTTTGATATTAATCCCCTTTTCCATTAGCAATTCCGTTTTAAAGTATGAAATGTTTTTGTGCAAGTATCCTTTAGCAAGTTGATATGTTGTTGTATCTAATTTCCATTCATGTAGAGAGCCAATGCATTTAGTGTCAATCATAAGGACTAAGCTATTAATACTAGTTTCAACATTGTAACTAATATGATTTAATGATTCGGTAAGTTTACTTTTTATAAGATCATAATATCTTTCATCACCAGTAACACTAATTATTCCTTCTTTAAGTTTTGTCATGTATTTATCTCCTTTAGTGATCAAAGTCCAAACTTTTCTTTGGCTAGTTATTTTATTTTCTTATCTGAATTATAATTTGTCTAGTAATTGGTTAATATATTTTGACAGATTATGCAAACTAGCTTTGTATATGTTACTGGTTGATTTCCCACTCTTTATTTGTAAAAAGCCAACAAGTAAATTCACTTAAGCTGCTTGTTCGCTTAAGTGCCGGTAATGATGATTATGTTAACAAGTTTTGAATAAGATATACATCGAATGAAATTTGCAGATAATGTAACTAATTTGCCGATATACATAATCTGGTATAAATGTAGATAGAACCACCCTATATATAAATCTTAGGTGGTCCTTGTTGTTATTCTTTATTTATTAATCAATTGAATAAGTATAGTTATCTTCTTGATCTTTTTTAATTTCTTTTGCAGCTTCTAAAGATCCCAATAAGAATTGGTAAAAACTATAGTTATTGTTGTTGTTTAAAGTTTTAAATCTCTCTTTGGCTTTATCAGTAACAGCCGAATTGCCAAAGTACTGCTCTAAATAAAAAATCGATTGAGTAGTCCATTTTTCAAATTCTACACTTGAAAAATACTTTAGTCCTAGTCCTTCTTTAGCTTCAGATTCTAAATTTTTACCTTCGTTTATTAATTTATCAATCATTTATTTCACCTCCCATTTTAGTATTACTACAAAATATTACATATTACCTCCTTTTTTTAATATATGGTTTTGGCCCAGAAAAGCTAGATGCTCTTCTTTCAACGGTTTTGAGGATAATTTCACTTATTATATAGACCGATATACATAAAAAAATAGTCAAAATTGGTTAAAATTTAATTCTAAAATTATATTGACTCTAATAGATAGATATGTTAAAATACAAGCACGATTTATTATGGTTTTTATGGTTTACATTTTTTTACATTTGTAGACAAAAAAATAAAGCCATATGGCTTCTCTATGTTTAAATTTATGTAGCTTACAAGAATTAGTCTTGTGCTAGAAAGGAGAGTGCGACATTAAGTCACTTTTACTAACACAAAATATTGTTGTGTTTAAAAAATTAAATACTAGAATAGGAGAATCCTTATTATGAACCTAACTACTGACCTGAAAAAAATTCTGACTCTTCGTTTTTTTGTAAACTCTCTTTTGAGTGGACTTATTTCTTTTGGAGTTTCCATTTATATTGCTTTGTGTCCACTTTTGAATGGTGGTATTTCTCTCACTATTCCACTTGTTTTCAATGTTGCTAAATTTCAACTATTTGGTTTTGGACTATGTATGCTTCTACTATTCTTTATTACGCTTACATACATTTGCCAGAGACTTTTTCCAATGATTTGCCGTCGTTTGAAAAAAGTTATAAATGTGAATGAAATTAAAAAGTGGTTTGACTCAATTTAAAAGAGTTTAAGCTTTTGCCGAGCTATATACTCTTAAAACTCTTTCCTTTGCCGAGGAAAGGGTTTTTTTATTTATCCATAAAAGCATTTTTAAGGATAAATTCCATTTTCTAGTATACTCAATAAATTTTAAAAATATAATGAGGCTTTTTACCTAGATGTTTTTATCTATATTTAGATATTAACATTGTATTTGATCAACTTCAAGAAAAATGTTTAAAAAAAACTGCTTTTGGCTTGAATTTAAGACAAAATTATTGTATATATAAACAAAAATTCGCTAAAAGGCCCAAAAAAATTGAAATTTATAAAAAAAAATTTAAAATTATATTTTTGGTTAATATTAATAAATAAAAAAAGGCTATTTAAATAGCCTTTTTTTGTTAGATATTTATATTTTCTTTTATTAATTCGTCTAAGACTTTGTGCCATCTGTTTATTACTTCTTTGCCGAATATAACTTCATCTACAAGTCCTATGTGTAGCATGTCTATTATACGGCAAAGATATGACTTTCCTTTTAACCACCATGTGTCATAGGCGTCAATAAAATATATGTGTTTTATATCACCTTGTACAAGATGAGAAAGTTCATTTATTTCGTATCCATCAAGTTGTGTCTCATAAACTCCATCTGCAATTCTGCTTCCAAATGAAGTGGTATAGTAATACTCTTTTATTTCCCAAATAGCTTTAGGGTTAATTGTGGAAGGATAGGCACCGTCAAATCTTCTAGATAAGGCGCCATGAATATAATTTTTTTCATCTTTTAAATAAGTTAGTGTGGATGGATCATTATCAAATGTAACGTCTTCTCCGTATATCATTCCATTTTTTTGTGAATGAATTCTTAAGTGTTGCTCTGTTAGAATATTAATTATACCCGTATAAAAAGCAAAATCTTTTTTTTCTTCTTTTTGTTTATTAAAAGGTAATTTGCAAGTGAAACTTTCTGTCTGATGTATTTTATATAGTTGGGTAAATAAGCTTTTAGCTTCTTCAGCATTCATAAGTTCATGTCTTACTTCATTATTTAAAATACGGGCTCTGTAGTTTATATATTCTACTACGTCATTAAGAAGTGTATCTGATATTGTGATATTAATACTGTTCAATTTTGTTCTTGCAGATTCTTCAGTAATATACTTTACTAGACCACCTTCAGAATATCCCACTTTTTCAGATACAATACGAACGTATCCCCAAAATTGTTGAGTTCTGTATAAAAAATCTTGATTAGGTTTCAATGATCGGACCCCTTTTCTACTTCAAGGAAAATATCAGAAACTGCAACATCTAAACCTTCTGCAATTTTTTGTATATTAACCAAAGATATATTTCTTTCTCCTCTTTCAACCTCACTAATGTAAGTTCTGTGTAATCCAACTTTTTCTGCTAGTTTTTCTTGTGAAATACCTTTTAATAATCTATAGTTTTTAATTGTTAATCCGAATTTAAGTTTGATGTTTTTTTCTTCCATATCCATAATTTACAAAAAAGAAGATTATATATCTACAGACTATAAGTGACATCTGTTATAATTGATATTAGAAATAAAATAGTGAGGTTTTAAAATGACTATTACCACTCATAAAATTCCACAACTTTTAAAGTGGATAGGAAATAAGCATAGATTTGCAAATGAAATTGTTGAATATATGCCTGAACGCATTGACACATATTTTGAGCCGTTTTTAGGAAGTGGTGCTGTATTAGCTACTTTATCTAATTTAAAGTTCAATTCATTAACACCTAGTACTACTTATAATAAAGCTATTGCTTCAGATGCTTTGAAACCTTTGGTGAGAATCTTTGATTATGTGAAAAAAGATCCATCGGTAGTTATTGATTACTATCGCGAACATATCCAAAATTACAATGAAGATAAAAAGAATAATTACGAAAAAATCAAGGAGCGTTTTAACGTATTCCGTGATCCATTAGACTTTTTGTTACTCACTAGAACTTGTTATTCAGGAATCATAAGGTTTAGGAAACGTGATGGATATATGAGTACTCCTGTAGGTCCACATAATCCTATATCTCCAGATGAATTTGAAAAAAGAGTTATGGTTTGGCATCACTTATTACAGGAAACTATATTCGTAAATTCAGATTATAAGCAATCTATGCGTATGGCTGGAAAAGGAGATTTGGTTTATTGTGATCCACCTTATACTCATAGCCAAACTATTATATATGGAGCACAAGCATTTAACATTCAAGAACTTTTTGAAGAGATTCAAGCATGTAAAGATCGTGGTGCTAAAGTAATGTTATCCATTAATGGAGTAAGAAGATCAGGTACAGAAGATATTGGAGTAGAGGTGCCAGAAGGATTATTTAAAAGAGAAATACTTGTTAATTGTGGTATTTCTATGATAAATAGACTTCAAAGAGAAGGAAAAACTATGATTAATGAAGATGTTCATGATAAGCTTTTATTAACTTGGTGATTTATAAAGACAGTTTTCTGTATAATAAAAAACTTCTCTAACATTGTTAGAGAAGTTTTTTTGTTTAAAGTTTAAGTTCCATTTGATCATCATTTTGATGAACTTTATGAAAAAGACTAATAAATTCTTTCCAGTTTGAAGATATTTTCATCAGTGTGATTACTCTAGTAAGCTGTTGCTGTAAATGTTTATTTCCAACATCTTCTGTTAATCCCTGATGTAGTCTTTTATTTTTAGGAGTCTTCTTTTTAAGTTCTTCAGCAACTCCATCAGGTAATTGATCGTAAATTAGTTCCATAGTAAGTTTTCCTACATATCTAGGCCGTTTAACACTTGTTGGCTCATATGGCCATCCTCTGAGACGAAACAAATGACGATAAAACTCATCTGGGAATTGTTTGGTCCATGGAAGAAGCTCTTCACTGATGTAAGAACTTAAAATCTTATGCAACTCTTGGCGTTCTCGTTCATATTGATAGCCTGTGGCTTCATCAACTAAGGCAAGAATACCAACTTTAGATAAACTACGTACAAGAATTTCACTTATACGAGCTAATGGTTCTTGTTTTTTTGTTAGTACTTTATCTTGACGAGCAGCCAAGTAAACATCACATAGCAAAGGTATGATCTCAGCTCTATATCCTTTTACAGGGCGTCCATTCTTTGCTGAATATGTTACTGGTCTTAATAGCATTTCTTCAAGCTGAGGACTAATATATTTCTTTAAGTTGCTAGCATCTATAAACCCAGGCAAATCAGATTTTACAACACCATTTATAACTCTTCGCCCTCGAACGGGTCTATCAAAAGCATCAAAAACTTCGCTATACAAAATAACTCTTGAATTATCTTCTAAGACTGCACACCTTAACTCTTTATCTCCTAATTGTAGTGTACCAAAGTGAGTTGCTTTTAATGGTTTATTCAAATCCATCACATCCTAATCTCTTTTAATAAGAATTTAATTGCTTCTTGAAACCAAATAGATTTTTGCAAAGGAACGTTAGGTTTTTTAATTTGCTCGATAACATACGCTTCCACTAAAGATTGAAAAGCTTGCTTATTATAGTTAATTAGTTTGTTAATTCTCTGATTAATGAAATTACAAGTATTACGATTAGTATCCAGTTTCTTAGCTAAGTTTCTACAACTGATATGGCCGTCAGATTGAACAATTATTACGATAGCTGCAAACCATTTTCGTAAATCTAATTTAGTGTTATGCAATACAGTTCCAATCATGACACTAAAAGATGTAAAACATGTGTTGCAGTGATATCGGCTTTCTCTTTTAAAAGAGGTATTATACTTAGATTTGCAATAAGGACATTTAATCTGATTACTCCATCTTAATTGTTCCAAGTATTTAATACAGTCTAATTTGAAAGGAAACATTGCATAAATCTCATCGATTTTAATTCGCCTCCACCACTTGGATATCTTTACCTAATTATAGTGTTTTTTCAGATTAATACTTTACCTATAAGTATGACAAAATCATTTAAACTACCGATATGTATGACAAAACAACCCAGTAAAGAAAACAGGTTATACATTTATAGGTATATTTGATCATTTTTGATAATTATATAGAAATTTGTTTGACCATGGAATTTTCATCATTTAAACTAACTATATTCACTCATTAGAGTGAATACTCATTTTCAAAAAAGAGGGATTATATGGCTAAAACACACTCTGGTATGAAACGCTTAAATGCTGATATACCGGAAGAATTATTTAAGGAATTTGCAAAAAGGTGTATTGAAGAAGGCGTAAGTAAAAAAGATTTTCTTGTTCAACTCTTGGAAAAAGAACTCTTTAAAGATTCAAAGAAGTAAAGGAAAGCAAAATAAAAGGGCACTTCCTCTGCAAAGGAAGCACCCCATGTAAAACTCAGTATGGACTTTAATTATAACATGGGTTGCCCTCAAAAAATAGGAGGGTCTTATTATGGATCAAACTGAAAAATTGTTAATGGGTATTGAACATATTTTGAGTGTTGCTTCTGATTTAGTACAAGAAGTAGATCGTCTTAAAAGTGTTGAAGAAGAATGTCAGATGCTGAAAGAAAAACTTTTTTTAAAACAATTTACGTCCTCTGAACAAGACGTTTTTGCTCTTGCACTTGATGGCTATTCCATTACAGAAATGCAAGATATTTTGTTCAAAGAAGAGAGTGCAATTAAGAACCAGAGACGCAGCATTCTACAAAAATTAAACGTTTCTTCGATGAAAGAAGCAATTGATTTTTATAAAGAAATTACCCAGACTTCTTCTCAAAACTTCACGAATTATCATCAAGAAATCTTTCAAAAACTAATTAAAACTTCATAAAAGTTGAGGGTACTTTGAGTGGACAGTAGATCAACATTTACAAAAAGGTGTAAGTTTTGATATCGACAGTAGGTCGACATTATGCGCTTTTTTTGTTCTTTATGTCAACAGCAGGTCGACAGACTGGAAGTTTTCGTGGGGTCACTTTTTTGAGGGTGAAAACGTTGTTTTGCTGGGCTTTGCCCAGCATATCATAGCCAAATGATATCAAAAACCCCTTATGCTCTTCTCTACTCGTGCTGGAAATTTTGCAATTTGATAGAAAAGGAATGATTTCATGGATATCTTTTTACGAAATATTGATCCGGTTGCTATGCAAAAAGTTGATGCATTAGCGAAAGAAAATGGAATGTCTCGTCAACAATTCTTGAAAGAACAATTTGAAGTATTAGCTTTTTTTGATGAGCAAGTAGAAAGAGAAAAAAGATTAGAAGCTATCATTGAACAGAACATCGAAATGATGAAACAATGTGCGATATCAATTGAAAAGATGAATGATATTATTTATGAACTGATGGGAGATGTAGAGGAGTAATGGAAACACAACGACGTATGATTACACTTGATAAAGAAACGGATCAATATATCCAAGATTATATGGCTGAACATAAACTTCGTTTCCCAGGAGAAGCGATTATGGATATCTGTAAAAAGTATCGGGAAGAAAAAAAGAAAGAATGGTCGTTAGACTATATTACGGAAACTGTTAGTGAAAATCTTCATGGTGTATTAAAAAATGAACTTAAAAAAATTCGATTAGGAACAAACAGTGCCGATAAAAACACACAAATTCTTATCGAATTTATGAATGGATTGTATTTTCACCATGGCTATAAGGGGATTATGACAACGGATCTTCAAGAGTTAGAAGAAACTAAACTTGCCAAAAAAGTTGTAGGTGAACGTATTGTGAATCAACGACAAAAACGGCTAGATAAGGAAAATTCTAAAAGCTAAAATAGCCTTTAAGGCTAGCTAGGTAGGCTTAAGCCTACTTTTTCTTTTAGTAAACGAGGTGTATATAGCTTGATATGTAGTTATTGTGGGACAGAAGGATTAGAAGATAGCTGCTCTTTTTGTGGGGCTAGTTTAAATATAAAAAGACCCAAACTAAAAGAATTTGTGGTCTTAGAGGACGTTGAGAAGCCTTTTAATGAACTTTCATGCTTTCATACGTATGATTTGTTAGTTTTGTTGCGTTTGGTACGTAAAGAAAGGACAAAGGCTTATGATTTAATGATAACGCTTAAAAAGGCCGGTAAGAGACTTTGGACTGACCAAGTAATAATAAACTATTCAGAAGTTTTATATGCCCCTTATATAAAGCGTATGAAGCTTGTACGATTACCTTAGTTAAGTAGATCCCACTCTCTTTACTATAAAGAAGTAGAAATCGAACTAACTAAATATAATATTTAGTTACGCACTTTTCAATAAAGTAATCTTCCCTCTCATTAAAAAGCCAGCATTACAACATACTTTCAAATACTTAGGGAGTGGTAAAAAAATACCTCTCCCCAGATTCCACAAATTCAGCTATGATAGAGTCGACTCTTAAAGAAATAACGAATGGATCGTAGCTAAAAATACTTGTTTTGATATATTTTGTTAATTTTTATTGAATTATGAGACTAGTTAACGCTATAATGAAATTAATAAAAACGTGCGGATAGAAAAAAGACTTCAACTGTTTAAGAAGTGTTGACAGCACTCTTAAACCGTTCCCCCTAGTTACGGTAGGGAAAACACTTGTCGAAGTCTCTTGTTAATAGAGTTAGTTTTGTACAAAATAAAACTTATGGTTTTATTTTATACGAAATTGACATCTATTTCAAGGGCTTAGTTTATCTTAATTAAGACATTGTTTTCCTTTCTTCAGGGAAACAGTGTCTTTTTTGTGTCCCCAAAAGGAGAAGATGAACAAATGAACAAGATATTAACTTGCTATTTACCAGATGTAAATAGCTTTAACGGACGATTCACATGGTTATGGAAAGAAAAAACGACCCTTCGCAAAAAGAAAGAAGCGTTTTTAGAAACCCTTCGTACTTATTTTAAACAACAGCAAGAAGCCCTACATAAAG